>JAZANE010000118.1:0-3437 GCA_036228785.1 Chloroflexota bacterium | reverse complement strand
TGTAGTTTTCCAGCAGTATCACCTATTTTGTCGTATAGAGATTTTTCAATATTTAGATGAATATCTTCAAGAGACGGATCCCAGGTAAATTTATTTGATTGGATTTCAATTAATATTTCTTCTAAAGCTGTAACAATTGAATTATTTTCATCTGATGTTATCAAACCAACTTTATTCAGCATTTTAGAGTATGCAATAGATACAAGTATGTCCTCTTTATACATTTTTATATCTGTACTGAAGGAACTGGTGAAATCTCCGAAAATTTCTCCTTGCACAGATGAGGTTTTATTGTTTTTTCCCTTGTTCAATTTTATAAATCATTATATTTTTGTTTTTTTGCCTGAATTCTTGAAGGCAATGAGTATATGTCTATAAATCCTTCGGCTGAACCATGATTAAAACTATCAGTTGTAGAATATGTAGACATATCATAATCATATAATGAAAATCTAGATTTTCTACCTATTACAGTTGAACTACCTTTATAAAGTCGTAACCTAACACTCCCTGATGTAAATTTTTGAACATCATCCATAAATGCTTCTATATTTTCTCTAAGACTTGTGAACCATCTTCCATCATAAACTAAATCTGAATAGGTTGTTGATAAAGAAGATTTAATTCTTTGCTGTTCTCTTGATAGAGTTGCAGTTTCTAGAGCTGCAATAGACTGATATAGAACAACTGCTGCAGGGGTTTCATAAACTTCTCTACTCTTTATTCCAACTAATCTATTTTCTAGATGATCAACTCTTCCTATTCCATGCTTACCTGCAATAATATTCAATTCATCTATAAGCTTTACTCCAGACATTTTTTCATTATTTAGAGCAACTGGAATACCTTTTTCGAATTCGATATCAATTATTTCTTCACTATCCGGTGCGTTTTCAACACTAGATGTCCATGAAAATGCATCTTCAGGAGGTGCTTCCCAGGTATCCTCTAAATCCTCTCCTTCAATAGCAAGACCCCATAAATTTCTGTCGATAGAATATACTCTATTATTTCCAACATCTCTGATTTCTAAACCTGCTTTGTTTGCATACTCTTTTTCCTCATCTCTTGTCATACCCCATTCTCTAGCTGGAGCAATAATTTTCAATGATTCTCCATCACCGGAAAGAGTCATTATTGAAGCATCAAATCTAACTTGATCATTACCTTTACCTGTACATCCATGAGAAACGAATTCTGCACCGTATTTTCTAGCTGTTTCAACAATTTTTTTTGACATTAATGGCCTAGCAAAAGCTGTAGATAAAGCATAGACGTCTTCATACATAGCTCCAGCCTTTAATCCTGGAAAAACATACTCATTTACAAACTCATCTTTTACATCTAAAATAACAGAATCTATTGCTCCTGCTTTTTTAGCTTTTTCAGCGACTCCTTCTATCTCTGGGCCAGCTCCTAAATCTACAGTAAGAGTTATGACGTCTAAATCATAGTTCTCCTTAATCCATACAACTGAAATTGTTGAATCCATTCCTCCACTATATGCAAGGACACATTTACCTTTAGACATACTACTTAATTCCTTCTAAAACTGATCTTAATATTTCAATAGCTCGATCTATTTCGTCTTTTGACACATTCAATGGAGGCATGAACCTTATCATATTTGGTCTAATAGCATTTATTAGTAATCCTTTTTCTAGGGACTCTCCTACTATCTGTGAGGAATAATCATCATTCATCTCTAATCCAATGAGCAATCCCATCCCTCTAACTTCAGTTATGAAAGAAAAGTCTTCTTTCAATAAAAATAATTTTTCTTTCAAATAATCACCCGAAGATAAAGCTAATTGTGGGATATTATTTTCAACCATATATTTTGCAGCAGCAGCTCCTGCTGCTGTGGTTAAGGCATTTCCACCAAAGGTAGAACCATGGTCTCCAGGCTCTAAAACTGAGCAGAATTCTTTGGAGCAAAATGCTCCAAGAGGAGCTCCTGAACCTAAAGCTTTAGCAAGAGTCATAACATCAGGTTCGACTCCTTCAAATCTCTGGTATCCAAAGAGTGTGCCTAAACGACCCATTCCTGTTTGAACTTCATCAAGTATAAACAATATATTTTTTGACTTACAGAAATCTTGAACTTTTTTTAGATATCCATCATTAGGAACGTTTACACCGCCCTCACCTTGTAAAGGTTCAATCATTACAGCACAGACATTTTCATTATAAGCTTCTTTGATCTTATCTATATTGTTATATTCAACATTTATGAATCCTGGCATCAATGGTCTCCAATTATCTTGATAATGTGGTTGTCCTGTAGCTGCCATCATTGCCTGAGTCCTACCGTGAAAGGAATTAAGTGTTGTTATTATCTCAAAAGCTCCATTTAATTTCTTTTTCCCCCATTTTCTAGCTAATTTTGATGCACCTTCATTAGCTTCAGCACCAGAATTACAAAAAAAGACTCTATCAAGAGCAGAATTTTCAACAATTGTTTCAGCTAAAGAAAGTTGAGGTGTGGTATAAAAAAGATTACTCATCTGTAAAATTTTTCCAGCTTGATCTTTTATCGCAGATGTAACAGATTCATGAGAATGACCTAAATTTAATACAGCCCACCCTGCTGTAAAGTCTAGGTACTCTTTACCATCATTGTCCTTAACTACAGTTCCATTTCCCTCTACAAGAACTGGCGGCATTCTATTTACTACCTGCATGTAATACTTTTTTTCTAGTTCTTTATATTCTTTCGTAGATTTCATTTTTCTCTCCATAAAGTTCTTTATATTATTCTAGTCCCAATATTTCCATTAGTGAATGCTGTTAATAGAGCCCCTGGTTCTCTTCCATCTATTATTCTTCCTGTCTTAACATATTCTAATGCATTTATACAAGCTCTTATCTTTGGAATCATGCCCCCTTGGGCAATTCCTGTCTCTATAAGTTCAAGTGCTTGAGCTTTAGTCATTTGAGGAATAACTCTTTTATTTGAATCCATTATTCCTGGAACATCTGTTTGAAAAATTATATTTTCAGCAGCTAATCCTTTAGCAATAAATCCTGCTGCTGTATCAGCATTAGTATTATAAATTTGATTTTTTATATCACTTGATAAAGCAAGAGGAGAAATAATAGGTAAAAACCCATCATCTAAAAGACTTAATATAACCCTAGTATTGCATTTAGTTATTTCTCCGACAAATCCTAATTTACTATCAAGTTGCTTTGCTTCTATTATTCCTGATGATCCAGCTACTCCAACAGAATTCACTCCCATATTTTGAAACTCAGTAACTATTTCAGAGTTTACTTTTCCAGATAAAACAGCAATTGCTACATCTAATGTTTTTCTATCAGTAACCCTTAATCCATCAACAAAATTAGGTTCTATACCTTGAATATTAATCCATTTAGATATTTCTTTACCCCCACCATGTATTAATACAACTTTCCAACCTTTTTTATGAAGT
>JAZANE010000117.1:0-4134 GCA_036228785.1 Chloroflexota bacterium | reverse complement strand
TGGTTTCACAGTAAGAGAAACAATTGAAATGGGTAGATATCCTTATTTAGGGACTTTTGGTTTCTTAACAAAAGTAGACTCAGAAATCGTTGAAGAAATCATTGAATTGCTCAATTTGTCAGCTTTACAAAATAATTCAACTGATAATCTTTCATCAGGTGAAAAACAAAAAGTAAGAATTGCTCGTGCTTTAGCTCAAAAACCAGAATATATTATTCTTGATGAACCTACTTCAAATTTAGATTTATCAAATAAAATTATTCTTGTTGAAATAATGAAACAAATAGCAAAATTTGGTACAAAAACTATAATTGCGTCTCATGACTTAAACTTTATAAAACAAATTACTAATGACTGCTTGATGATAAAAGATGGCTACGCATTAAATTTTGGACCTTCAAATCAAATAATTAGTAAGAAAAATATTGAAAATCTATTTGATTTAGAAATTCTTCCAACATGGAGTATTACGTAATTATCATGAAGTGTACGATCTCGTGATTCAGAATTTTTTCTAATTTATGTATAATATTGAAAAAAAGCAAGGATAAATTAATGGGAAGACTTACTAAAGATCAGTTAAATCATTTCAGTGAATTTGGTTTCTTAAAGGTAGAAAATCTTATAGACCCTGAAAAAATAATTGATCCTATTATTGAAGAATATCATACTGTTTTAGGTAATTTAGCTGATGAGCTTTATGCAGAAGGAAAGATTAGTTCTAAATATGAAGATTTAGAATTTGGTGAAAGAGTTACAAAGATTTATGCTGAGTCTGGTGAAGTATACAATCAATATTTTGATTTTTCTCTACCTCAGAGTGGTATTAAGGATGACACACCTTTTTGGGCTGGACCTGCAGTGTTTAATGCACTAAGATGTGAAAGCTTACTCGATGCTGTTGAATCAATTATTGGAGATGAAATTTTTTCTAATCCAATTCAACATGTAAGAATCAAAGTCCCAGAAGCTGAAGCTCCAAGAGATGAAAATGGAATGGTAAAGTTTGGAGCAACCCCTTGGCACCAAGATGCTGGAGTAGCTACCGAAGAAGTTGATAACACTAATATGTTAACTGTTTGGTTTCCTCTAATGGATGCTTCAGAAGAAAATGGATGTTTACAAGTTGTTCCAGGAAGTCATGAAGGTAAAGTATTAACTCATTGCCCTGGATTTAATCCCAAAACAGGTAAACTTGTTCAAGGTTTAGCTGCTGGTGGCTTACAAATACCTACAACTTTGTTTCAGTCTGAAGATGCTATGCCAATCCCTATGAAGAAGGGTGATGCATTATTTCTAACAAAAAAAACAGTTCATTCAGCACTACCAAATATTAGCGATAAAATCAGATGGAGCTTCGATTTGAGATATCAACCTATAGGAGAACCTACAGGAAGAGATATTTTCCCCGGATTTGTTGCTAGAAGCAAAAAAAGTCCTGAAGATATATTATTTGATCCAACTATTTGGCATGATTTATGGGAAGATGCTAGAAATAAATTAGCACAAGAAGAACAATTTAGCTTTAATAGATGGGACGGAGAAGATCCTGCCTGCGCTTAGATCTTGCTGCGAATATAAAAATTAGATATTAGGGATTTATATTATGACTACTTATAATACTCATGATTATGAAGGTATGCTCGCTGAAACTGTAACAATTAAGTCAAGGAATGATGATTTTGTTAATGCATATCTTGCAAAACCACTAGGGAAAGGCCCTTTCCCAACAATAGTTTTAGTACATCATTTACCTGGATGGGATGAGTTATATAAAGAATTTACTAGAAAATTTGCACACCATGGATATGTAGCTATTTGTCCAGATTTATACTTTAGAGAAGGTAATGGAACTCCAGATGATGTTGCAGCTGAGGTTAGATCAAATGGAGGAATATCAGACGAACAAGCTATAAATGATTTTTTAGGCGCATCTGATTTCTTAAGAGGTTTACCTAATACAAATAATAAGGTAGGGATTTTTGGAACTTGTTCTGGTGGTCGCCATGCTTTTCTTACAGGATGCAAAACTAATGATTTCGATGCTATTATTGAATGCTGGGGAGGTAATGTTGTCATGTCTGATGATGCGTTAACAGAGAAGCAACCAGAATCTCCAGTAACCCTTACTGAATCTTTGTCAGCACCATTATTAGGTTTATTTGGAAATGAAGATGTTTCCCCAACACCTGATGAGGTAGATCTTCATGAAAAATTACTGAAAGATAACAGTAAAGAATATGAATTTCATAGGTATGATGAAGCTGGACATGGTTTTATGTATTATCACACTCCCTTATACAGACAACAGCAATCTGTAGATGCATGGGAAAAAATATTCAATTTTCTAGAAAGTAAATTAAGGAGTTAAGTTATGTGTACAATGATTTCACAGAAAGCAATTGTTAAGGGTTCTGGCAAAAAAACAAACAATTGGATTCCTATTGATTCATGTGATATTTATTATGATCATTCAACTTATGTTGATTGAGAACATTCAATTACTCTTAGTTTCAAGAATGAAATGAATCCTATTGATTCAAGAATTACTGTCGAAATAACTCCAGAATCAGCTCAAGATATTATAAAGAAAATAAATGAAGCCTTAAAACAAGGGAATCATCTTTCTTAGATATCAGGTAGTAATTTATGAAACTCAGTTTCTTTCTGCCAGTCTATAGCAACATTAAGTACATCATTATCTTCAAGCATTCTCCCAGAAAGCATTAATCCTATAGGCATTTTGTCTTTACTTAATCCCGCAGGAACTGAAATTGATGGTTGACCCGTAAGATTAAAAACTCCTGTGAACTTACCCATTAAATTTGCCTCAGGGGTGTTTGGACTTTCTGAATCTTTTATTTTAGGTGTTTTTACAGGCACAGTTGGTGTCAGTAAAATATTATGCTTTTTCATTAACTTAGACATTTCAAAATTGAATTTTGACATTTTTCTTGAAGCAGCAAGATATTCATCTGCAGTTACTCCTAGTCCACCTAATAGTCTATTTAGTACAGTTCTTGTATATTTATCATGATTATATAAATATTGTTTATGGATAGAAATTGCTTCTGGTAACAATACTCCGACGTTTATATTTCTACCTTCTTCAACAAATGGTATTTCTATCTCTTCAACTCTGTAACCAAGATCATCAAATTTATTTGCTGCACTTAATATTGTTTTTTTTATATCAGGGTCAATATCGTCGAAAAAGTAGTTTTTAGGTACACCGATACTAATTTCTTCTCTTTTATGATTATCTGTTTTTGAAAAATTAGACTTAATATTTTGAGAATATTTATCACTTAAATCAAATCCACTTATAACCTTCATTACCTCAAGACAATCTTCTGCTGATCTTGCCATAGGTCCAACGTGATCCATTGACCAACTTAAGTCTAGAACTCCTCTTCTTGAAACAATTCCATACGAAGGCTTAAATCCTGTGATACCACATAAAGATGCAGGCATACGAACTGAACCTCCAGTATCAGTACCAATAGCAAATGTACATAACCCTGCGCTAACTGCGACAGCAGAACCTGAACTTGAACCTCCCGGAACTCTTTCTAAGTCCCATGGGTTTCGACAGGTTGGAGTATTAGTATTAATTCCTAATGTTCCAAAAGCAAATTCAACAAGATTCGTTTTACCTATAATAACCGAATTTTGTTGATTGAAATCTTCAGTTATTTTTGAATTAGATTTAGCAATATTTTTTTCAAGAATCTTTGATCCTGCAGAGGTTATTTTTCCCTTTACATCCACTAAATCTTTTAATCCTATAATTATTCCAGTAAGAATATTTTGATTACCATTTTTTATATATTCATCTGCTTTTTTGGAATCAGTAATAGATTCTTTATCAAAAACTTCAAGATATGCATTAATTTTCGGATTCAGAATTTTTATTCTCTTTATAAAAGTATTTGAAATTTCAGAAACAGAAGCTTGCTTTGTTTCATATATATTTCTTATCTCTTCTATACTTTTATAAAATGGATTATTGCTCATCACTTAAGTCGAATATTCTTTGTCTAGGTTCAAAATGATTAAAGTCATCATCTAATATTTCTTTATAGTTCTTACGGAAGTTTTTATAACTTAAGTATGATTGATCAAAATCTTCTT
>JAZANE010000116.1:0-2862 GCA_036228785.1 Chloroflexota bacterium | reverse complement strand
GCTTTATCTAATAGTTTCGGATTTGGTGGTCAAAATGCTTGCGTTATTGTGAAGAAATATTAAGAAAAACTAAAATAATCACTCAAGCATCTTATTCACATTTTTACTTAATATTTTAACTCCAACCACCTGGTCTATTTCAAATTTACCATATTCTGGTACTTTAATATTTAGCTCAATCCCTGTATCAACTTCTCTTACTACAAAAAGCGGAGTTCCTTCCAAAAACTCTTTATCTATTATTTTGAAATTATCTCCATTATCATCAAGTGACAACTGATGAGGTTTAACATTTACGTATATTTTACTTTTTATTTTGAATTTTTCATCTAAGATAAAATCTCCTATAAATGTTGAAACTTTATTATCTATAACTTCTCCATAAATAACATTAGAATGGGAAATAGATTTTGCTATTATGCTATGCGCTGGTCTGTTATATATTTCTTCTGGAGAAGAAAATTGTATTATTCTTCCGTCATATAGAAAGCCTACTTTATCAGACAAACTAAGTGCCTCCTCTGAGTCATGTGTGATCAAAAGGACTGTACTGCCTATTTCTGTAAAAATTTTCTTAAGCTCTCTTCTTATTTCTATCCTTAGTTTTCTATCTAAATTTGAAAATGGCTCATCCATTAGAATTAATTTAGGTTTTCTTACTAAAGATCTAGCTAGAGCTATTCTTTGTTTTTGTCCCCCAGATAATTCATCTATATATCTATCTAATAATTGATCTACCCTAAGAAGCGAAATGATATCATCGTAAAACTTTTTGTCATGATTTGATTTATTTAGAGAATATTTGATATTTTTTTCAACACTTAAGTGAGGGAAAAGAGCATAGTCTTGAAATATTGTGCCAATAGGTCTTTTTTCTGGAGGTAGATGAAAAAATGAAGATGATTGAAGAAAACCATCTAATCTTATATATCCTTGATTTATTTTTTCTAGACCATTAATAGTTCTAAAAAGTGTTGTTTTTCCAACTCCACTATCACCAACAACGCTAACAAATTGTTTATCATTTACTAAAAGTGAAAAGTCTGATAGGATTTGCTCTTCATTAGCGTAAGAAAAATTAAGATCTACTATTTCTAGCTTAGGAATAATATTTTGGTTAGATTTTTTTTCTATCATCTACCTAACCTCTTAGATAAATCATTTGACATAAAAATATATGAAGGAATTCCTGCAATTATTACTAGTACAATTGAAGCTAAGGCTGTTTTTATAAAAAAAGCTTCACTAGCAAAACTCCATATTTGAGTTGCTAGAGTTTGAAACCCTATAGGGCTCAATATTAGAGTAGCTGGCAACTCTTTTAAGCATAAAATAAATACTAAAACAGCTCCATAAATAAATCCTGGACTAGATAATTTCACTATAACGTTATAATAAGTCGATATTTTACCCGCTCCTAAGGTATAGGATGCATCTTGTAATTTTGGATCTATCTGGGCCATACTTGATCTAATTGGCCCAAGTGCCGCTGGTAAAAACGAAATAAAGTATCCGAGTATCAACACAATAAAGGTTTGATAAATATAATCAAAATAATTTATACAAAAGAAAACCAGTGACATAGATACTATTACTCCGGGTAAGGATAAGCCTATATAAGAAACCTTATCTATAAAAAAAGAAAAAAACTTAATTCTTTTCTTTACTGAAATTAGTATAGGAATAGATACTAAAGTAATTAATAGTGCCGAAACTGAAGAAATTATAACAGTATTTATCGCAGGCTTTATAACTTCTGCAAAACCAAAATCTTCACCCATTCCTATAATAAGCCAATAAACTAGAACGGCTATTGGAAGAATAAACCCAAAACATAATGGAAGTAACGTAATTGGAAAGATAATCCATCTCCAGATTCCTAAATCAATCCTTTTATAATCACTCAAATTTGAATTAGAAAAATATCTAGCTTCATTTTTTGTTTTTGACTCTATGTACAATATTACAAAACAAAATAATATTGCAAGTAAAGAAATTTCAAGTACACCATAGTTACTAATACTGTTATACATCCTATTAAATATTGCTATAGTAAAAGTATTAAATCTTAGTAAAGATACCGCACCAAAATCACTCAATACGTATAAAGCTACGAGAAGAGATCCTGCTACTACAGTAGGACTGACAAGTGGAAAAATTATCTTTCTAAAAGTTTTAATTCTTCCATTTCCTAAGGTTCTAGATGCATCAATCATTTGATAGTCGAATCTTCTAAACATAGCAGATAAACCAATGTAAACATATGGATAGGTTATAAGTGACAAAACAAATACAGATCCAATTAGTCCATAAAAGGACGGGAAATCTTTCATTTCGAAAAATAGTTTTAGAAAATTATGAACCCAACCATTTTTACTCCAAATTTCTATCTGAGTAGTAGCCATTACATAGCTTGGTAATGCAATAGGTAGGACTGATATAGATGTTAATTGTTTTGCAAAAGGGAGGTTGCTTCTAACATTCAAAAAGGCTAAGGGTAATGATATTAAGACAGAAAACAATACAACTAGTACTATTAATAAAACAGTATTTAAAGATAATTTGAATATAGTTTTATTAAATATAAAATCAAAGAAGAGGCTAAATTCAAAGCTTATTTTAACAATCAAATAAATTAAAGGTAAAACTAAAAAAAAAGCTAAAACCAAAGATGTAAGATGAATAACATTCATACCTATATCTTGTCTTTTTAACTTATTTACTAATGATAAATTTGTTGAAAGAGTTGACATTGTAATACTTTTACTACCTTCTAAGTATACAATAAATAATTGATCATAAGGGGTAACATATCTATAAAGCACTAACAAGATACAAAATAATAATTTCAATTATTATTTT
>JAZANE010000115.1:0-6608 GCA_036228785.1 Chloroflexota bacterium | reverse complement strand
TTTTTTTCTAACACTTTTTATATAACAGTTCGATATGTAAAATGTTAAACTAGTTGTTAATAATTATGGCTACGTAGCTCAGGGGTTAGAGCGAGCGCTTCATAAGCGTTAGGCCGGTGGTTCAATTCCACCCGTAGCCACCAAAAAAAGAGAATGATCATGAATAAGCCTAAAGTAGTTGTAACAAGAACTCAATTTGAAAATGAAATGGAAAGGCTAAGGGCAGTATCAGACCTAGTAGTTATTGACTCTCTAAATCCTCCAACCCAAGATGAACTTAAAGAAAAAATTTCTGGAGCAACTGCTTTGTTTGCTCATATAAATGACTCTGTAAATGGAGAAATAATGGATGCTGCTGGACCTTCTCTAAAAGTTATAGCAGAATTTGGAGTAGGTTATGACAATATTGATGTTGAAGCTGCAAATAAAAGAGATATAGCAGTAGCTAACACTCCTGGAGTTTTGACAGAAACTACAGCATCTTTTGCATTTACTCTTATGCAGTCTGCAGCAAGAAGAATTGCTGAAGGAGATAGATTTGTTAGAAATGGTAAATGGGCCCATTTTGAGCCTCTTGATTTACTAGGATATGATCTTTCTACATCAGTCTTAGGAATAATAGGATTTGGAAGAATTGGATCTTATCTTGGAAAAATAGCTTCAGATAATGGAATGAAAGTTCTTTACTATAATAGATCTACTCCAGAAGAAACTTATGGATCTGAAAGAATGAACTCAATTGAGGAGCTTTTGGAAAGATCTGATGTTGTCTCATTGCATTGTCCATTAACTCCAGAAACTAAGAATCTAATTTCAAAAAATCAGCTCAAAATTATGAAAAAGACATCAACCTTAATAAATACTGCTAGAGGTCCAATTGTAAATTTAGATGATGTTCATCATTCTTTATCGACAGGAGAAATAGCTTATGCAGCTTTAGATGTTACAGATCCGGAGCCTATAAATATGGATCATCCAATCTTAAAATTGGAGAATCTTACTATATTGCCACATATTGCATCGGCTACTGTTGAAACTAGAAAAAAAATGTCAAAAATGACGGTTGATAATATAATTGAAGGTTTGCAAAATAAACTACCAACATATTGTGTTAATTCTGAAAAAATTAATTGGTAGTCAGTTTTTTTATGTACAATCATAATAAAGCAATATTTTGCGCCTGTAGCTCAGTTGGATAGAGTGCAGCCCTGCGAAGGCTGAAGCCGTGAGTTCGAATCTCGCCAGGCGCGCCATTTTGGAGATAACAATGTCAATAAATTTTATAGATATAAAAAGCGAAAAATTAATTGATGGCGGAAAAGAATTTGGAAATACAGGTCAATATAAAGAAATTATCGGACTTGCAAACTTTAAGCTCAATCCTCAATTAGATCTTAATAAAAAAATTACCGACATAGATAATCTACCTAGAAATTCAGAAGGATTAGTTGAATTTTCAGCAGATATTCATATGATGCTTCCTGTTGATATGAATAAATCAAATAAAAAAATTATTTATGATGTAAATAACAGAGGAAATAAGGTCATGTTATCTCAATTTAACTCTGCATCAAGAGGAGTTATGGTTGCAGGAATTGCTCCTGAAGATGATATTGGGAATGGTTTCCTGATGGAACAAGGTTATACTCTTGTTTGGCTTGGGTGGTCTAATGATGCTCCTCCAATTGACGGAAAATTAAGATTATATTCTCCTGATTTAAATCAAAATGGACATCCCATAATTGGTAAAATATATTCACAGTTCCAACCTCTCAAAGACGTAAAACAAATCATGCTAAGTGATAGGATGCATGTTCCTTTCCCTGCATATGATACAAACGATCAAGAAGCTGTTTTAAGTTACAAAAAATATCCTGATAATGATCCTGTAGTAATTCCTAGAAAAAATTGGAGATTTGCTTGGAATGATGGAAATGAAATTTTAGATAATCCAAATTTTATATATATGGAAGAAGGTTTTAAGGCTGGAATTATGTATCAAATTTCATATAAAGCATATGGAGCTAAGGCTACAGGTTTAGGTTTAGCAGCTACAAGAGATCTAATTTCTTATCTAAAATATTCTGATAGTGATAATAATCCAACAAATTCTCAAATAGAGCATGCGTATGCTTTTGGAGTATCCCAGTCTGGAAGATTTTTAAGACAATTTATATATTTAGATTTTAATTATGATGAACTTGATAGAGAAGTTTTTGACGGTATTATTCCTCATGTTGCTGGTGGTATGAGAGGTGAATTTAATCAAAGATTTGGACAAGCATCTAAGGATTTACCATCTGTAATAGCTCAATTATATCCTTCAGCGTCTTTGCCAACTGATGATATTGAAAAATCAGAAAAAGATGGATTGATGGAAAACTTTAGGAAAAGAAAGTCTAATGCAAAAGTTTTTTTTGTTAATACTGGTGCAGAATACTGGAGAGGAGATGCGTCATTAATCCATACGACCTCAGATGGGAAAGAAGATATTGATGCTCCTTCAAATTCTAGAGTATATCATTTATCTTCCTGTATGCATGGTCCAGGAATTTGGCCTCCAACTGATACCCAAGAAGCAGATGGCATGAGAGGGCAGAATTATCTTAACTCTATAGACTATACTCCTTTGATGAGAGCCCTTCTTGTTAATTTGGACAATTGGGTTTCAAACAATACTGAGCCTCCTGAAAGTAATCACCCTAAAATTTCAGATAATACTGCTGTTAATCCTAATTCACTGAGAGAAAAATATACTAAAATCCCAATATCATTTCCTGAACATTTTTCATTTCCAAGAAAGATGAACTTTGGAAATGATGAAAGTATTATTAATAATTTACCTCCCCAAAATGGTGAATTTTATGGCTCTTTAGTTTCTGATGTAGATGATGATGGGAATGAAATTGCAGGCATCAAGCATCCTGATGTTGCTGTACCTCTTGCCACTTCAACTCCATGGAACTTAAGGCACCCAGATGTTGGAGCTCCTTATCAAATAATTGGATTAACAGGAGGACCCAGAGGAGCAACTGTACCCTTTAAGAAGAAAAAAGATGATGATAATAATGATTCAAGAAAATCTATAGAAGAAAGATATAAATCTAAAGATGAATACTTGGGTATGATTGCAAATTATTCAAAAGAATTGATAAGTAATAGATTTTTACTTGAATATGATCTGGAAAATATTCTTGAAAGATCAGGAGCAAGATGGGATTATTTTACAAAATAGCCGTTATAAATAATTAGGAGTATATATGTGTGGAATTTTTGGTTGCGTTGGAGAAAGTGACGTTACAAATTTTTTAATAGACGGATTAAAAAGATTAGAGTATAGGGGTTATGATTCAGCAGGACTTTGTATTCAAACTGAAGATAGAAATATAGAAGTAATAAAGTCTTCTGATTCAACTTATCCAGTGGACGTACTTAGAAAATCTTTAGAAAAATCAAAAATAAAATCAAATGTTGGAATTGGACACACAAGATGGGCTACTCATGGACCCATAAATAATATTAATGCTCATCCCCATTTTTCTTACAGCAATAATATTTCTATAGTACACAATGGAATAGTGGAAAATTATGACTTTCTTAAGAAATTTTTGATAAGAAAAGGTGTAATTATTAATAGTCAAACAGATTCTGAATTAATAGCTCATATGATTGATTTAATGTTGTGTAGTATGGGTAATTTAGAATCAGCAATTTTTTCTGTATCAAATATGATTGAGGGTAATAATACTGTTGCATTGATGTATAAAGAAATTCCTGATTCTATATTTGGATTTTCAACAGATCCTTCAGGTGGATTAGTTGTTGGTGAAAAAGATAATCATAGGTTTTTGAGCAGTGATTCATTTGCTTTAGAAAAATTTTGTAAATCAGTAACTTTTACCAATAAGGATGATTTAGTAATTATTACAAAAGATTCTCTAACTATCATAGATCAAAACAATTTACCTAGAGTCCCTAAAAATATTAATTTAAATAAAGAATCATATATCCCAAAAAATGAAAATTATGATTTACAAACTGATTTTATTATTGAAAAAGAAATATCAGAACAGAACCACACATTAAAAAACTTAATAAATAAAAGAATGTCTGACAAATCTCAAGATGCTTTTCCTGAAATTAATAGACATAGATTGCTATCTTCGAAAAAAATAATTTTTACAGGTATGGGTTCTTCCTACAATGCTGCACAGTACGGATCGTTACTCTTTGAAGATTTACTTGAAATAGATACAAAAGTAGAATTTTCTTCTGAATTGAAAAATAAAAAAATAATTGATCCTCAACAAACTACTGTTTTTGCTATAACTCAATCTGGGGAAACTGCTGACACAATTGAAGCTATTAGGAATACTAAAGAACAAGGGGCTTATGTTGTTTCAATAGTTGAGGAACCAAATAGTAAAGCTGCAATTAATTCTGATTCATATTTACTATTAGAAACTGGTAAAGAAATTTCTGTTGCTGCTACAAAAACTTTTTCATCTACTTTATTAATGATTAATTCGATATGCATGTATGTAGCAAGCTTATTGGAAAAAGAAAATCTAACTATCCATGAATTAAAAGAAGATTTCACAAATATAGATAATAATGTTCAGAAAGTTCTTGATTGTTGTGATTATGATTATCTAAGAGTTTCTAAATTTATTTCAGAAAGTGAAAAAGTTTTTTTCATTGGTAAAAATCTATCTTTTCCAATAGTCAAAGAAGGATCATTGAAAATTCAAGAAATTTCAAAAATAAATTCTAATTCATTTATTGAAGGTGAGTTGAAGCATGGACCTAATGCTTTATTAGATAAAAATACAACTGTTCTTTCAGTAATTGGACCTGGAGACAATATAAAGAAATCAATTAGTTGTCTTAGGGAAATTTCTTCAAGAAATGCCAATATTATTACTATTAGTTTTACGGAAAATGAAGAGTTGAATGAATTATCAAAATATAATTTTGTTATAGAAAATAATAATAAATATATATTTCCAATTTTAGCTGTTATTCCTTTGCAGAAACTCGCATTTATGTCTTCTTTGAATCTAGGATTAGATCCAGATCGGCCTCAAAATCTTGCTAAAACCGTTACAGTTGAGTAAATTTTACCAATCAACATTAAAATCTCTAACTGCATTTCTCCAAAAA
Source organism: Chloroflexota bacterium (assembly GCA_036228785.1). Lineage (GTDB taxonomy): Bacteria > Chloroflexota > Dehalococcoidia > Lucifugimonadales > Lucifugimonadaceae > TMED-70. Next base: position 1,445 of record JAZANE010000115.1, on the reverse strand, counting down.
ATATCTTCTAATTGATCGTTACTTAATTCACAAATTATTGACGCTTGTTTCATTGCAATTAGTTGTTCATAAATACAAAGTATAGGTCTATTTGTTGTATGAGAAAAAGTTAGAGACGGAAGATTATCTGTTTCAACCTGTTGGTGAGCATGTCCATATGCTGTATAAGCACCATGGAAAGAGACTGATTCTACCGCATCACTACCGTAGAAAATTCTTTTGTGATCTTCATTATTAAATAGAGTAATATATGGCCTTATATCTGTAACTGCAGATAAATCGTACCAAATATTTGGCAGATTCCTCAGAGTTTCTATCCCTTCTTGGATAGGCCTATACGTAAAAGATCTAGCAATATGAGCAAGAATCCATTTAATATTAGGATATCTTTTTGTAGTAAATTCAGTTAAGTCTTTTAGATTTTTTTCATCTCCACAACCATCTTCTCTAGACAGATGTAATGTTATCCAAAGTCCCAATTCATTTGCTAATTCTAATTGTTCGTGAGGAAGATATTCATCTATAGTACAATTTGCCATATCTCCTGTAACTGAATACATTCTGTAAACTTTTAATCCCTGAAATCCTTTATTTTTTATATCTTTTTCAATATCTTCCAAAGAATCTGATGGTGTAGTCAGTCTATGAGATCTAGTTAATTTATTATGTCTTAGTTCATTGTATAACCAGTCATTATACTCATTTATTCTTGTTCCTAAAGCTGGTCTTCCTAGAATTAAGTTATTTACCTCTCTATTTGGAAAAACGGTTTTTTGCCATCCTCTTATACCTTCAAAATCAGCGTCAGGGAATACACCTTTATGCTCACTAGAATCATCTATTAGGCTATTATTTAGCATATGTGCATGGCAATCATAGATTCTTTTTGGAACCCACTCTTCTAGTTCTTCATACCAAAAGTTTTTGTCATGTTCTCTGTAATCAATTAATTCACTTGTCATAGCTTACCTATTTTTCTTCTATTTCTATAAATCCTATTGTATTCATGGCTCTCCTAGCAATAATTTTCCAGTTACCTTCAGTGTTATTTTCTTTATTGAAAGCTTTATATTTACAATGAGCAGCATTTTCGTTGAGATATTTCCAGGATTCTACATCAATACCATCATCATTAGTCTCAAGAATAATTTCTTGAAGTATCAATTTTGGTCTAAATTTATTCTCATACAAATATTTGATTTCCTCACAACTTTCTGGAAGAGAAACTAATTTAAGAGTATTTTCTTCTTCATTGGAACAACCAATGAATAAAAATAATACAATGAACAGTGTTGTGAGAAATATTTTCATATAGAAATTATAAATGAATTTTTGAAATAATTATTCAACAACAATAATTAGATTTACTGGTGGGCGATGAGGGACTCGAACCCCCGACCCCCTCGGTGTAAACGAGGTGCTCTAGCCAACTGAGCTAATCGCCC
>JAZANE010000114.1:0-7122 GCA_036228785.1 Chloroflexota bacterium | reverse complement strand
CATATCAAAATTTACTCCTAAGCCAGGGCCTTCTGGAATTTCAAGTAATCCATCAGATATAACTAGAGGATTTTCTAATATAGGATGTTTATCTCTAATAGAAATTTCTTCAATATTATATTCCTGGGCATAGGGGAAATTTTCACTAGAGCAAACAAAATGTGCATGGGCTACAGTACTAATTATTGGTTGAGTATTATGACAGGTAAGGGGAATTCCAAAAATATCAGCTAATTTAGAAACTTTTATAAAAGTTGTAAATCCAGGAGTTTTTACAATATCCGGTTGAACAATATCAACTTTTCCCTTTAGAATAAGATCTTTATATTCATACTCTGTATATATATTTTCTCCAGATGCTACTGGAATATCTAAAGATTCAGAAACCTTTGCCAATCCATCTAGATCATAATGAGGTCTTGGTTCTTCAAAATGAAAAACTCCTAATTGTTCTAGTTGCTTTCCTATCTCAATAGCATGATGGACTGAATAAGCTCCATTAACATCAACTAATATATCAAAAGTATCCCCAACAGCTTTTCTTACTTCTGTAACAGTTTCAATTGTTTGATCTGCTTCATCATCAATCTTTCCAGGAACGGCACTATGCAGTTTATATCCCCTAAATCCTTTTTCTGCGTAATAGACTGCTCTTTTAGCCTCTTCTTTGGGAGTAAGATCTCTTTTCATAGAACTTGCATAAACTGGCATTTTCGATCTTGTTTTTCCACCAAGTAGTTCATATATTGGTTTGTTTAGAGACTTACCTTTTATATCCCATAATGCAATATCTATTCCAGCTATTGCTATCCAAATAGCTCCACCTATTTCTAATGCATTTCCAGATTTTGTCATATCTTTAAATCTTTGTTCTGTATTTACAGGATCTTTACCTAATAAAGCTGGCTCTAAAATATTTTCAACAATTGATTTTGTAACCTTTGGTTGACGTCTAAAACATTCTCCAAATCCAATAATATCTTGATCAGTATGAACAAATATAAAGGGATAATCATTATCTAAAATTTCACATTTAATTGAAGTTATTTTCATAAAATTTCCAAAATATTTCTGATCATCTTATTTTATACTCAATTTTTTTTTTTGAATAGAATATATGACAATTTTACAATTTTGAAACACAAATAGATTTGCTAAATATTATAATATTCTTATCTAAATAATCTTAAGGTAATAATGAATTTAAAATCTCTTACTTCTTTCTGTGCTAGAAAACCATACATAATAATCTTAGCTTGGGTAATTTTATTAGGTTTATCAGGGTTTGTTTCTCAAAACTATCTCTCAGAAGCACTTTCAGGAGGTGACGGAGCTACTGTTGATACGGAATCAATATTAGCGGATAAATTAAAGAATGAAAAGATAGATATACTTGAAAAATCAAAGCCTGACAAATCAGATGAAAAACAACAGGAACAGTCTTCTGATAATCTTCTTGTCATAAACTCTGAAAAGTACAAATTCCCTTCTGATGAATATTCAAAAGCAATAGGAGAATTTTTTATATTAGTTCAAGATGAAATTGATAAATCAGGAATTGATCAAAATATAGGATCTGCTTCTGATTATCAGATAAATCCTTCACCAGATGGAACTACAGTTATGATGCCAGCTCCCTTTGTTAGGGGTGAATTAGTTTCACCACTCGTTCATTTGTTAGAGGATCATTCTAATGAAGATTTTAATTTCTATTTTATAGGGCAAGAGTCAATAGAATATACTTTTTTAGAATTAGCTGAAAAAGATTTGGTAACTGGAGAAACAATAGGTATTTCAGTAGCGATTATTATACTTGCACTTGTATTTGGTTCGGTTACTTCAGCATTTATACCAGTTATTATTGCTATCGTTTCGATCACTATAGCTGTTGGATTAATTTCTATTATAGGTCAGTTTGTAAGTCTTAACGAATTTGTTCCAAATATTATGTCAATGATGGGATTAGCTGTTGGAATAGATTACTGCCTATTTATATTATCTAGGTATAGAGAAGAAAGAGAATCTGGAATAGAAAAATTACAAGCTATAATTAATTCTGGTTCTACTGCGGGTAAAGCAGTTATGTTTAGCGGATTAACAGTTGTTTTTGCTCTTGTTGGTATGTTTGTAATACCAGAAAAAACGTTTCATGCACTAGGAACTGGAGCCATAGTTGTGGTTTTCGTAGCAGTTTTTGCAGGTGTTACACTTTTGCCTGCAATAGTAGGTTTACTTGGTGACAAGGTAAATAGCTTTCAGGTTCCAAAGCTAGCTACAGTAATTCTATTTATTATTGGTTTTTTGTTTATTGCAATAACCCAAGAGCTTGGTCCGAAATTATTAATAGTTTCGGGTATTATCATGCTTATTATTATTTTGACTTCATTATTGAGAAGAAAAGGCCTTTCAATCAAATTCTTAACTCCTAATTCCAAATCAAATATTGATGAAGGTGGTTTTTGGAATACCATAACAATTCAGGTAATGAAAAGATCGGTATTTAGTATGTCCATAGCAGCTTTATTTTTGCTGATACTTTCTTATTTTTATTTTGATTTAGAAAAAGGTACAGCAGGAATATCTGCTCTTCCTGACGAAGAGCCAATAAAAGTTGGATTTGAGCTATTAAATGAAAAATATGGTTATGGTACAAACGTTCCTGCAAATATTGTTATAGATGCAAATGTTGAATCTGAAGCAATAATTCGAGCAATTGATAATCTAGAAGAAAACTTAACTGATGATGAATTTTTTCTACCTCCAGAAACTAAGATAGAAAATACTGTAAATTTTGTTGAAATAACATCTCTTATTCCTGGGGATCCTCAAAATCAACCTGCTCTAAATGCAATAAGAAGACTCAGAAATGAAATGATACCTTCTTCCTTTGAAGGGATTCCAGAAAATCAATATAAAGTATATGTTGGTGGAACTTCAGCCCAAGTTGTAGATTCTGTAACTATGACAGATGATTATTTCCCTCTTGTTATTGGAATTGTATTGTTGCTTAGTCTCTTTTTACTATTACTAGCCTTCAGATCTATAACAATATCTATAGCATCAATTATTATGAATCTACTATCAGTAGGAGCCTCGTATGGGCTTTTAGTTCTTGTGTTTCAGAAAGGTTTTTTGATCGACATTATAGGATTTCAACAAGTAGACCAGCTTGAGTTTTGGCTACCTCTATTCATGTTTAGTATTCTATTTGGTTTATCTATGGACTATCACGTTTTTATGCTCAGTAGAATTAAAGAGAATTATGATCAAACCCTTTCAACAGATAATTCCGTTGCTTTTGGCTTAAGAAAAACAGCAAGTATTATTACTGGAGCTGCATTGATAATGGTAGCTGTTTTTGGAGGTTTTGCATTAGGTGAAATAACCTTTTTCCAATCTATGGGTTTTGGTCTTGGAGCAGCAGTTTTGATAGATGCTACTATTGTTAGGTCTATATTAGTTCCAAGTGTGATGAAAATTTTAGGTACAAAAGCTTGGTATTTACCTGGTTGGTTAAATTGGTTGCCAAATATTTCAATAGAAGGCTCAACAGAAAAAGAATAACAATTTGAATTCTAAGATATTTTTCTGAGAATAATGATCTATAGTTAATCATTATGAAAATTAAAAACAATTCAATAATTAGAGTTGTCTTATTGGGTGGAAAAGGAACTATTGGCTCGGGATTAAGAAAATTTTTACCCAAAATCAATCCTAACTATAGCTTTACAATAGTAGATTATGCTCAATCAATAGATAAGTCAGATGTAGTAAATTCTAATGAAGTTTTTATAAATTTAGATATTTCTAATGATGAAGAAAAATTATCTGAAGTCCTTTTGGATAAAGACTTAATTATTTATTTAGCAAGAAAAGATCCACTAAATGAGATGAATAAAATGACAGATCTCGTTTTCAAAACAGCTGAGAAATTTAATCCAAATGCACTTATCATAGGTTCAAGTTCAGTTCATTCAACAGGTGGGGCTTATTTCCCCTTCTTGAAAGAACCATACAAAACAATAGCTTCAAGAGAATTTAATAAACTAAAAACTTGGCCTAAGCTATTGAATGCTAATATTGAACCTTGTCCTACTGGAGATTATGGTTTGGAGAAAGCTTATGTAGAGTCATGGTGCCAAAGGTTTGCTGCTACAAATATGAATGCAATAGCTGCTCGATGGGGAGGTATTAATATCGATAATAAAATGATTGATGAGGTTGCATATTTTACTGTTTGGTGTCACCAAGAAGATTCTGCAAAATTTGTTGATAACTGTTACAAAACATTTGTTGAGGGAAAACTTCGATCAGGAGCTCATTATTATGTAATATCAAGAAATAAATATAGTATTTTTGATATTGAAACTCCAAAAAAAGAGATTGGTTACAATCCAATACATGATGCAGAAATTTTTTACTAAAAGGAGATTGATATGGAAATAGGTGTAGTTGGTTTAGGAAAAATGGGAGGCCAAATTGCAGAAAAACTGAGTCAAGAAAAATTTAAGGTATTTGGATATGATCAAAATTCTGAATTATATGATGATTCTTCATTTTCTTTTGAAACTGTTAATGACATTAATACTCTTCTTAAAAAATTTACTGGAAAAAGAGTTCTATGGGTTATGGTTCCGAGCGGAGAACCTACAAATAAAACTATTATAGACTTATCAAAAAAACTTGCACCAGGAGATGTAATAATAGATGGTGGAAATTCTTACTATAAAGACTCTATAGAGAATTCAGTAATTTGTAAAAATAAAGGTATAGAATTTATAGATTGTGGAACTAGTGGGGGAGTATGGGGTCTAGAAAATGGTTTTTGCCTAACTATAGGAGGAAGTAAAAAAATTTATGAAAGTTTATTAAGTTTATTTGAGACTCTTTCAACTCAAGAATCTAAAGGAGGTCTTTACGTAGGAGAATCTGGATCAGGTCATTTTGTAAAAATGATTCATAATGGAATTGAATATGGAATGATGCAGTCTATAGCCGAAGGATTTTCTATATTAAAAAGTAAGAAAGAATTTGATTTGAATTTATCAGAAATATCATCAAATTGGAAATCAGGTTCAGTTATTCAGTCATGGCTTGTAGATCTGATATCTGAAGAATTAAAAGCCGATAAAGAATTATCAGAATATAGTTCAAAAGTAAGTGATTCAGGTGAAGGAAGATGGACAATTAAAGAATCAATTGATTTATCTGTTCCTATTCCTAGTATCTATGCTTCTATATCAGAAAGATTTAATTCTAGATTAGATAATTCTTTTTCAGGTAAAATTTTATCTGCAATGCGAAGAGCATTTGGAGGACATAAAAATTAACATTCAAAAGGTAGAAAATTTAGTTATAGGGGCCGGTGTTTTCGGCCTTTCTGCGTCAAACTATTTGCTAGATAAAGGGCAGGAGGTTTGTCTTATAGATAAGAGTTCTAACTTTGATGAAGCATCATCAAATGCTTTGGGAAGAATAGATCCTATACTTGGTGGAGCTGGTCATGGGAATGAAACTAAACCATTAGATGTTGCTAAGATTAGTCTTGGAGCCTATAAAAAATTTATAGAATCAGATAATAAATTTAAGAATAATATAGATTTTGAAATCAAACCTACACTTCATTTTTACGAAAATGACTCGGAATATAAAAACATAAAAAAAGTTATTGATTTAATAGATCCTAAAGAGAAATATTTTTCAATTGATCTTTATGAAAATAAAACCGATGAAATAAGTCTTAGTAAAAATAAATTTGCAAAATTTGATGGAACAATTTTTATAGATTCAAAAAAATATCAAAATAATCTATTTGATAATTTTAAAAAATCAGGTGGGGATTTTATAAAAAATGAAATTACTGAGATAAATACCTTGGGAAATAATTTAGAGGTGATTTCAGATAAAGAAAAATATATTACTAAGAGAATAATTATTGCTGCGGGGCCTTGGACAAATGCTATAAAAGGAATAAATATTAAACAAAAAATATTCCCATCTAAAGGTCAAATATTAAAACTATCTGACCCAGAAAATACCTTCACTGATTTTCATCTTCATGGCCCTTGTTCAATAGTTAAGAAAAAAGATGGACTTATTTGGATTGCTGCAACAGTTGAAGATAAAGATTTTGATAAATCTAAAACAGATTATGCAAAAAATTATCTTTTTGAAAAAAGTTCTCAAATAGTATCAAATATTAAGGATTATAATTTTCATAGTCAAACAGCTTGTTTACGTCCTTCAAATGAAAATGATCTTCCATTTATAGAAAAAGTAGCTGATAAAGAAATATACTTGGCGTCAGGTGGAGGAGGTTGGGGTATTATGATGTCCATTCTAGTTGGAGAAATTTTATATAAAATTATTAGGGATTAATTATTTTAACTGGATCTCCTTTTTTAATTATTCCTCCTTTAGAAATTAATTTGAGTTTTATTCCAAAAGAAGGTTCTTCAATTCCGTTTAATTCAGGTAATAACTTAAGTATATTTTTGTCATAAATCCCTTTTGAAGGGTTACAGTTGACAGCTGCACATCTAGTAATAGTTTTTTCTACTTTAAACTTTAGGCTAGATATCATAATAGTTTTTCCAACCCACTTTAATTCTTCAAAAGGTTTGCATGAATCTATTATTAAATTACTTCTAAATCGAACTCGTTCTATATCATTTAAATTCATTTCTAGTTCTTTTTCACTTCCTGTTGAATGAAGACTTATTCCGCCATCTTTTGTATCGTGAAATGAAATTTCATCGTCATTTGTGGAGATAAAATTAAAATCTTTTTCAAATTTATTTTTGGATAAATAATCTGAAATTTCAGATTCCATTTTAAGTTTATTTGATGAGTTGACTAAAAATTCTTTTCTATCTGGTATTTTTATAGATAACTTATTTATAGAATCAATGTATTTTATTTTAATTTTAGATATATTTGGGACATGCATTAAAGACAAATAATTTTTTTTGGGTAACCATTCATAGTTTTTAGTATTTTCCCCTATTTTGAATGCTGCTATTCTATCTCCTACTATCCTATTGAAATCAGTTATTTCAACCTCATTTTTTTCTTCTTTAGAGAATGATTTGATTGGGTATCTATATATATTTGTTATTTTCA
>JAZANE010000113.1:0-6933 GCA_036228785.1 Chloroflexota bacterium | reverse complement strand
GCTACATTTTAAAATCATTCCTCCAATCCCAAAAACAACTTATGAAGGGTTAGAAATTTCTTATAGATTAAGTCTCCACAAATTACCAATGTTCTGGAAAAGTAAAATAATTAGATATAAAAAAAATGAGTATTTTTGTGATAAACAGATTATTGGACCTTATTTATTTTGGGAACATACTCATACTTTTTCAGCTGATGGAAATAAAACTATCATAAGAGATGTAGTCAATTACAAGATTCTTTTTGGGCAAATTTTTCATAAACTATTCGTTAAAAGAGACCTCAAAAATATTTTCGAATATAGATATAAAAAAATAGAAGAAGTATTTAAAAAATAGTACAGACTTTACAAAGGTGCATTATAATTAGAAAAGTAAATTTATTCCCGAGTAGCTCAGCGGTAGAGCAGCTGACTGTTAATCAGCGGGTCACAGGTTCGAATCCTGTCTCGGGAGCCATCAATTTTTTCCTAAATAAGTTATTTTATTTACTTGGAGGGGTGTAGTTAAAGTCACCAGCTTTTTTTATTGCATCTACACCATCCTGAGGATCTATGAGAACTGTAGTAGATATATTACTGATAGCTCCACTTGATGCAACCTTAATTAGCATTGCAGCCGCAGTCTCATTATCTGGAGCCTCAACAATAATAATTAAATCATCTTCACCAAATGCTAAATATCCATCTAATAACTTACATCCCATTGCTTCCATTTGTTTGCCAACTATTTCTATCCTGTTTTGAGGATTAGCAATTTGAGTTGCCCAAGCCTCCGAAGAATAACTTGCTTTGACTAAAAACTTTGACATATTTACTCCTTGTTTATTAATGATTTAATATTATATTAGCCTATAAATATTTCAAAATTATTAATAGTTTAGATGAGGAAAATTTGAAAAAAATTGGAGTTGCTCAATGGGGTACTAAACATGGTCATGCAAAGGGATGGCTTAACTTATTACAAAAATCTAAAAATATAGATTTCAAGGGTCTTTTTGAACCTGATTCTGAAAGAAAAAGGTATCTAATGAGCACTAATGAAAACATTTGGAATAAAGTCAATTGGATTAATGATTTTGAAATTATTCTTTCAGACAAAAATATTGAGATAATTTTCATAGAAGAATCAAATAATAATAGCCTTGAAGTTCTTGAGAAATGCATAGTTAATAATAAGCATACAATGATGGATAAACCTGCAGGTTATGATTTTGAAAAATTTAAAAATTTAGCATATATAGCTAAACAGAAAGGCTTAATTATAGAACTTGGATATATGTTTAGGCAACATGATGGATTTAAGTTGATTGCAGACTGGGCGCATTCAGGAAAATTAGGAAAAATATTTATGATTAGAGCTCATATGTCAACAAATTTACCTGAGATAAATAATGAAAATAATGATATTTCAAGGCAAGGATTATCTAAATATACAGGAGGTGTGTTTTATGATCTTGCAGGTCATATGATTGATCAGATTTGTTGGATTCAGGGTAGACCAAAGAGAATAAAAAGTTTTTTTATGAATTCAGCATCAAAGAATAAAAATTTTTCCGACAATACTATTTCGATTTTCGAATATGAAGAAGCTATGGCTATTATTGATATAGCTGCGATGGAAACTAAACCTATGGCTAGAAGATTTGAAGTTTATGGTACAAAAGGTTCAGCAATTATGGAGCCTTTCGAACCCGCAGAATCAATAAGGCTTTGCTTAGAAGAAGCATTTGATAATTATCAAACTGGAGTAAACAATGTACAGATAGATGATGTTCCTAGATATGATATTCCTTTCGAGTTATTCATAGAAAGGGTAAACAAGAATTTAAAGCCAATTAGAAATTTAGATCATGAGATATTGGTACAAGAAACATTAATGAGAGCAATAGGAGATATAGATGAAAAAATATAAAACTGCGATAGTGGGTTGTGGAGGAATTGGACATGCGCACATGGAAGGATATGAAAAAATTGATGAGATTGATGTAATTGCCTGCTGTGATACGGTACCTAGTGCGGTTGAATATTACAAAAAAGAGTTCAATATACCTAATGGTTATACTGATATTGAAGAAATGTTAGAAAAATCTCAGCCAGAAATTGTTTCAGTATGTGTTTGGCATTTACTTCATGATGAAATAACTATAAAGCTTTCAGAATCACCTCACGTTAAAGGGATCATATGCGAAAAACCTATGGCGATAGGAATAGATAAAGCTAATTCCATGGTAGAGGCGTGTAAAAAGAACGATACCAAGCTAGTAGTTTCACATCAAAGAAGATTTACACCTGGATGGATAAAAGCTAAAGAAATTGTTGAAAATGGTGAAATTGGAATTCCTATAAGAGCTGAACTCAGAGTAAAAGATGGATTACTAAACTGGGGTACTCATTCTATTGATGGCGCTAGATTCATACTAGGAGATCCTAAAGCTAAATGGGTAGTAGGATCTGTTGAAAGATATACAAACAAATATGAAAGAGATACGCCAATAGAGGATTCTTGTACTGGTCTTATACACTTCGAGAATGATTTACAATTTTTTATCCAATCAGACCTAATGGATAATGATTGCGATGCCGGAAAATTTGAAATTTATGGAACTGAAGGTTTCTTAAAAATAACAGAAACTGAAGTGAAAATTTTTAATAAATCCTCAAATGGATGGAAAGATGTTGAAATTCCTTTAAGAGATGGAGATGTAGCAATTGGAGGAAATACTAATGCTGAGCAAACTCTTGAATTAATTGATTGGATTGAAGGAGGAAAAAAGCACAGAGGGGCAGGAGATATAGCTGCAGAAACTGTTGAAATCATGATGGGTATTTATGAATCTGCAAGAATTAATAGAGTCGTAAAATTTCCTTTAGACGTGAAAGGATATCCTCTCGAAAAAATGATAGAACAAGGACTTTTGGAGCTTGAATCAGATGAAAGATATGACATTAGAGGATTCTTAAGAAGAGAAAATATTGATGAAAATTTATACTCCAGATTGAGAGATGATGGGTTATCTCACCATGAAGCAATGAGAACAATTAATGAAACCTAATTTATTTTTTATTTGATCTAATTAGATTGATAGCCAAAATTAAAATAAGTACTAACCATACAATTTGAGAAATAGCAAAAATTCTAAATCCCCACTCAGTATTCACCTTCCAAATAATATTAAGTATTAGAAAAACTATTCCTACAATTCCAAACCCATAACCTGTTATTTGATTCATCAAATTACTAAGATAATAATTTCCTGATCTTAATATAAGAGCTCCTGTTGAGATTATAGAAAGAAAAAAAACATAACCTGCAATACCAAAAACACCCCAAAATAATGTATAAATTGAAGCAGATGAAGAACCAGCTATTATTGAATTTCTAGAAGCAATATTATATTGGTCTGCAGTTTGAGCCATAAGGGCTTGATCTCCAGTCTGAGCAGCTTGAGCTGCTGCTTGTCCTGCAGCTTGAGCCATGGCATAAGCTTTCATATTCATATCCGCAGATCCAGCAAAAGCTGTAGCAACAGCAAGAGATACTAAGAATAATGACACACCTAAAATATTAGTAGAAAGAAATAAATACTTGACATTATTCTCTCTGTTAGAAACATTCTTATAAATACCTATAATTCCAAATAAAAATATAACTAAACCTAAACCTATAGCTGTCAAATATGCTTGAGCTATATTATGATTATTTCCGTAGTTTTCGGTAAATGTGTTTACCTCAACAACATTTTTAGAAAATACATCAAGATTACCAGGAAGAAGAAAATTAAAAATTATGACTATTATTGATCCAGAAATAAGACTCGAACCTGTTATTATTTTTGACATCATTTACCTCTTGTAAATTTTAGATACTCAAGTATTACATTTCAAAATTTTAAAAGCAACGTAATATACATACTATTTAATCATGCAAGAAAATATAATTTTATTTACAATTATCGTAAGCTTAAGACAATGAGTGATTATGAATAGAGATTTTTTTATAACTAATTTACCAGGTATTTTATTTTGTACAATTCTAGCTATAGTAATACTGTTTATCTTCGAGCAAGTTGAAACAAAAATTATAGACACATTGCTAACTGGTTTGATAGTTGGAATAGTAATTAAGAATACGGGGATACCAATTATTAAATTTGAAAAAGGGATAAAGTTTTCAGGTAAACATATACTTGAGTTTGCTGTAATGCTAATGGGAGCAAGTATTTTTTTACCTGACTTATTTGAAAATGGACTTAGGATCTTACTGATAATAATTATTGGAATCACGGGATCTATGGGGATTTCTTATATTGTTGGTCACAAAATATTAAATTTGGATAAAAAATTAGCAACATTAGTTGGCGTTGGAAATTCTATTTGTGGTAATTCAGCAGTTGCTGTTGTAGCTCCAGTTATAAAAGCTAATTCTACTCAGATTGGTGCTGCTATTGGAATAAGTGCAATATTAGGCGCATCTCAAATTATATTATTGCCATTACTAGTACCAGCTTTTGGTCTAGAAAATTTTCAATATGGTATTGTTGCTGGACTATCTGTATATGCAGTTGCTCAGGTTGTAGCAGCATCTTCTATTGTTAGTTCTTTATCTGCCGATGTAGCCACATTAGTGAAACTTACACGAGTAATTTTACTTGCACCGTTAGTACTTGTATTAAGAATTTTGTTCAAATCAGATCAAGATGAAAAAACTGATTCAAATTTATTAAGTAGTATATTGAAATATTTGCCTTGGTTTGTAATTGGGTTTATTCTTCTATCAGTACTAAGAAGCACTGAAATTATTAGTCAAGGGATAGGATTAGATATTAGGTCAATTGCTAAATTTTTATTTGTATTATCTATGATTGCAATAGGATTAACCGTTAATATAAAAGAGATCGTAAAAGTGGGACCAAAAGTGGCTCTTACAATAATGTTAATTATTATATATATGGTAATCTTAGGAATTTCTTCCTCAAACTTTATTTAGGAAATCAAAAAAATAGCACTATCCGCATTAAGATTAGGATCTATTTTAATTTCTTTATTATTTATTGTGTCTAGATAAAGTGATTTATTGATTTTTATATTTTTTTCATCACAAAATTCTATAAAATCATCAATTGAAGGGAATCTTACATTAGGAGTATCATACCAATTATATCCATACCAACCTTCAATTCTTGGAGCCTTACCTTCATTAAAAAACATTTCTCTCATAGGCTTAAATGCAAAATTTGGAAAAGAAACTATGCTATATTTTGCAACCCTAGTCATCTCTTTTAATATATTTTCAACATTCTTTATTGATTGAAGAGTTTGAGATAAAATAGCAACATCAAATTGACTATCATAAAATTTAGGTAAAATTTTATCTAAATTACTATGAATAATCTGTATGTCATCAGAAATACATTGAATTATATTTGATTGATTAATTTCAACACCTAAAGCACTTTTGAATCCATGCTGAGAAAGACTTTTTATAAGCTCTCCATTCTCGCAACCCAAATCTAATATTTTGGACTGCTTGGGTATTAGGCTAGATATATACTTAAAATCTATTCTGTTTGTTAGTCCTATTTTTACTTTTTTGCTTTTATGTTCTTTTTTTCTAATATTTTCTTTTCCAAAAATATTAGAAAAAAATGATTTAGCAATTTCTCCATATGATTCTATATCTTCACTCAACAAGAAAGCATCATGCCCGGAATTAGATTTAATATTACAATAAGAAACATTTTTAGACTCTGATAAAAGTGCGTCAACTATATCTAAGGATTGATAAGGAGGATACAACCAATCACTAGAAAAACTTATAATCATCCACTTACAATTAGAGTTTGAAAGGTTTTTTCTTAATATCTGTTTTTCATTACCTAGATCAAATAAATCTAATGCTGTAGATAGTGTTATATAACTATTTGCATCAAAACGCTCAACAAATCTCTCTCCTTGATAAGCTAAATAACTTCCTACGGAAAATTTTTTCTCAAAACTTGTTGATATATCTCTAGGATTATTCCTATCTATTTCAAATTTTTCATTCATAGATTCTTTTGAAAGATAAGTAATATGCCCAAGCATTCTTGCCAAAGCTAATCCTACATCAGGTTTCTTTTGACGGTCGTAATAATCACCAGAATTATAATTTGGATCACTTATTATAGCGTTACGAGCTACAACATCAAATGCTAATCCTTGAGTTGTAAGTCTAGGTGAACTCGCTATAGGCAAACAAGACTTTATCATACTTGGATATTCAGTAGCCCATTCTAAACATTGAAACCCTCCCAAAGAACCTCCTATAACTCCTAGTAGCTGCTTTATACCTAAACTGTCAACTAATATTTTTTGGACTTTCACCATATCTTTTATAGTTACAACAGGAAAATTATCTGCATAGTATCGATTAGTTACAGGATTAATTGAATTTGGACCAGTCGTCCCTCTACAACTTCCCAAAACATTTGAACAAATCACAAAGTATTTATTAGTATCAATAGGTTTATTAGGTCCCACCATAAGATCCCACCATCCAGGGAGATCGTCTTCATTATGCTTTGCTACATGAGAATCTCCAGTTATTGCATGACATACTAAAATTCCATTAGATTTTTCATAGTTAAGCTTTCCATAGGTTTCATAAACAAATTTTACATTATCAAGCTGCTCACCTCTTTACAAGTTTAATGTAAAGGGTATATTAAATTCTTGAATGTATTTTGAGAATTGATCTGTTCTAAGGTCATCTGAACTATTTATAATATTCAATTTCACCTTTCCTATTTCGCCCTAAACTATAGGGCGAAATAATTTTGATTAACCTAATGCTTGATTAATATCAGCCTTTATATCATCAATATTCTCAAGACCAATTGACAATCTTATATACTCAGGATTTACACCTGTTTCTTTTTGTTCTTCTTCACT
>JAZANE010000112.1:0-3430 GCA_036228785.1 Chloroflexota bacterium | reverse complement strand
TAAAGTACCCTTCTAATAATTTAGAATCATTTATTGTATTTACTGTTTCCATTAATTGTGGTCGCAATCCTGCTAGTGCATCTAGGTTTTTATTATTAAAATTAATGACTGAATTTTCAAATCCGTCTATTGCCAATAATTTTGCATTTTTAATATTTCTTTCTAGCCATAAACCGTATGCTGTTCTGTCTGCAACAGAAATTGTTTTCCCTTCAATATCTACATCTTCTATTTTAGATATTTTTGAATTTGATTTTACTAAATATGTCGCTTGAATCTCCGCATATGCAGAACTGAAGTATATTTTTTCAGCTCTTTGAGGCTCTGCACCAATATTACATATATCCCATTTATTTTTATCTGCATCATCTGAGATTTCGCCAGGACTAGAATATGGAATCAGTTTAAGTTTTAAATCAAGTTTTCTAGCTAATTCTTGTGCCATATCGGGTGATACGCCAATAGGAGTACCATCTGACATCCTGTCTGTTACTAAAAGAAAGTTGGACATGTTTATAGCAGCTCTAAGAACACCATTAGAACTTAATTCATTTCTTATTTTTGTAATATTACTACTCATAGGTTTATTATGAATCAAACAGACTAATTATTCAAATACATGATCTCTGAGTTAACTATCTAAAAGCTTTTCCAACTATTTTTATTATTTTATTATTGGTGGTTTGGTTGGGTCAAAAGTAGGGCTAGCAGAACTAGGAGAACCATAACTAAAAGTAGGAATATTTGTATTAAGCCCTCCTGCATCCCATTCTAATATTTTTATTCTTGTGTCTAGTTCATCCAATAAATCTTGTATTTTTCTTATTTCGAATGAATCTTTATCTGATGAAGATTTAATAGCTTCTAAATCATTACTATTCTGAATTGTTCTATTTCTTAATGTAAGTAACCATTCTTCTTGTGACATGTCATTATTTAGTATCTCTTCTTTCAGCACTTCAACATCATCAATTAATTTAGTTATTTCACTTCTTATTACAGTAAGTTCCTTTATTAGTTCTTCATTTTGAGCAGATAGCTCTATAACTTTTTCTTCATTATTTTTTGCATCTAACTGAGTATCAATTTCACCACAACCAAGCATCAAAATGCTGAAAACAAATAATTTTGTAAACTTATTAATCATACAGATATTATGAATCAATCAGACTAATTATTCAAATATTTATATTTTCTTTGATTTGATTGTTCTTTATAAACTCAATTCCACAGGATAATTTTTTAGCCAGATTAGATTTGTAATCAATTACTCTCCAAAAAGGCAACCCTAAATTTGATTCTATAGAGTATTCAATAGCTATTCTAAGAAATATTCCTGTAGTTAGGTGGCAAGTCCCATCTGCACCTGCTTTTTTAGCCAATAATTCTCTCATTTCGTTTACAGATATAAATTTCCCTTTTGGAATATTTGAAATGAAATCATATATTGATTCAGGAGTGCTTATTAGCATTTTTTCATCTGGAAGCATTTTTCCAAATTTTTTTTGAAGAACTTTTATTTTCTGTTCATGATTTTTATTGAATTTTTCTTGCCAATACATCATATAAACAATTATGAATCAATCAGGCTAATTATTCAAATACATGATGTCAAATAAACTTAGTTCAAAAAGATTTCAACTATTTTTTCAACTTTTCCAACAATTATTTAGTAATTCATCTGCTAAAATTAAATTTATCTAAGAGTGGTCCCGTGGTGTAGTGGCCTAACACGCCTCCCTGTCAAGGAGGAGATCGGCAGTTCGAATCTGCTCGGGATCGCCATAAAAATCAATTTAAACAATTTTTTTAAGCTTAGAGCTGACGAAGTATTCACCTACTGTTTCAAAATGATACATCCTACCCTGAACTTGTTGAGATATAGCTAGCATATCTTGAAAATATCTCTGAATTTTATTGAATTTGAAAATAGAAGAAGATCCCAATAAGTTATAAATTTTTTTTACTATTTCTTCAGAAGTCCTAATAGCATGAGTTGCTGCTAATCTAAGATCTGCAATTATTTCATCTTCCAAAAAAACTCCATCACTGACTACCAACCAGGCTTTTTCAATAGTATTATCTAAGAATGATTTAGAGGATTTATAAAGTCCTTTTGTAATTCCTATTTCTCTCAAAAAAACCTGTTCTTCTGAAAGTTTTTCAGAGTATATACCTTTTTTATTTTTGGCAAAATCTAGCGCATAATTTATTGAAGAGTTTGCTAAAGATAAGGCAATAGTAGAAAAACCTGAACCAAATTTTAGATCTCTAGGAATTTTATATATTGGCCCTGATTCATTAAGAT
The DNA here is from genome assembly GCA_036228785.1 of Chloroflexota bacterium. Classification (GTDB taxonomy): domain Bacteria; phylum Chloroflexota; class Dehalococcoidia; order Lucifugimonadales; family Lucifugimonadaceae; genus TMED-70. Next base: position 1,122 of record JAZANE010000112.1, on the reverse strand, counting down.
TCAATCTGTCATAAAAAATATTTTCATTCGGAATAACCTTATTTTCTATGGAAAAACTATAGCTACCAGTTCCTCTTAATCCATTAACATCCCAAACATCATCTAATTGGACAGACGATTTAGGAATCATAATATTTTTATTTTGCTTATTTTTATCGGTGAATATAGCTAGAAGCCATGTAGCATGTTTTATTCCGCTACTAAAAGACCATTTACCTGAAACATGCGTATCAGATTCATTTTCATTTACATCATACTCAATAGGTGGCCCATTGGTAATAATGGCACTAGGGTTATCAAAAATTTTTTTTGCTAAATCTTTTTCCATAAATGCTGCATTTGTTGATAGGACATTGCTTTGATTGATGCACCAAGCCACGCTAGCATCTTTTGAAGCAATTTCTGATAAAGTTTCTAAATATTCAATAAAATCCATTTCAACTCCATTTAAGGATTTCGGAAGTAATAATCTGAAATAATTTTTATTTATTAATTCAGAGAGAAGTTCTTCTGGAATTTCACGTTTTTCATCTATCTCTTCAATAGAGTTTTCAATAAGTTTTATTGTTTTAGAATCAATCATGGATAATTTTGTTTATCTGAATATATAATAATAGAAAAATATTATTCTATAAAAAAAAATGACTAATTTTTCTACAATTAAGATTGAAATAATAGATAGAATCGCAATCTTATCACTAAATAGACCTGAAAAATTAAATGCTATGAATTTTCAGATGATCCATGAATTAATTGATTGTACGAAAGATATTTCTACTAATGAAGAAATTAAGTGTTTAATTTTACGAGGAGAAGGTAAAGCTTTTTGTTCTGGGGCTGATTTAAGTTCTGGTGAAAAAAAATGGAAAGATACTGAAGAAAGCTTAAACAAAGGGTATTGGCCTATATTTAACAACATAATTTCTATGCCTAAACCAGTTATATCTTCTGTTAGAGGAGCAGCTGCTGGAATAGGTAGTGCGTATTCCATGGCTTGTGATTTGACAATAATGTCCAAAAAATCATATTTACTTCAACCCTTTAGTAATATTGGTCTTATACCAGATGGAGGTTCTCACTGGCTTTTATATAATATGCTTGGTTACAAAAAGGCTTATCAAA
>JAZANE010000111.1:0-2999 GCA_036228785.1 Chloroflexota bacterium | reverse complement strand
AAAATTAGTTTTTACAATTATTACTAAATTTTTTTTATTAAATTACTGAAAAAATAACACCAGATATAAGAACCACCATATAGAAAGAAACTATAATAGCTGATTTCTTTGATTCTTTGGCAATATTTTCGTTTAATGTAGATTTTTTCATATATTTACAAGTTGTATAAAATTATTATCAACCTTATATATTTCATCAATATTATCAATTTGTAACATAATTGTTTAATTAAACTTAAAATTCACATTAATGAAAAAAATTAGAAACATTTTCTTAACTCTTTAGAAATAAAAGACAAATAAGATCAACGTCATAATTAAAATTTTTAAGGAGTAATATTATGGATTTTAATCCCGTAGCTCTAGATATAGTCTGGACGCTTTTAGCAACAGTTTTAGTATTTTTAATGCAGGCTGGTTTTTCTTTGTTAGAAGCTGGGGCAACTAGAGCAAAAAACTCAATAAACATTGTTATGAAAAATGTAATGGATATGTCTTTGGGTTCTTTAGTGTTTTGGCTTGTTGGTTTCGGATTTATGTTTGGAACTAACAGTTCAGGATGGATTGGAACAGATAATTTCTTATTATCAAATATAGATCCTGCATCTGAAACAGGATACTTTGATTTTGCATTCTTCATATTTCAAACTGTTTTTGCAGCCACAGCAGCTACAATAATATCTGGTGCTGTTGCAGAAAGAACTAAATTTACAGCATATTTGATTTACGCTATCGCTGTAACAGGATTCATTTATCCTATTTTTGGTTCATGGGTATGGGGTGGAGGATGGTTAAATGATGTTGGACCAGGATTTGTAGACTTTGCTGGATCAACGGTTGTTCATAGTGTTGGAGGATGGGCTGCTTTAGCGGGAGCAATTGTTGTAGGTCCTAGATTAGGTAAATACATTGATGGTAAATCACAAAGATTACCAGGTCATTCAGTCGTATTAATGGCATTAGGTGTGTTTATTCTTTGGTTTGGATGGTTTGGATTTAACGCTGGATCTACAGTTTCAGGAAATGATGGATCAATAGCGGTTATATTTATAACCACAAACTTAGCTGCTGCAGCTGGAGCTGTAGGTGCAATGGTTCTATCATATGCGATATGGAAGAGATTTGATGTATACATGACACTAAATGGAGTAATCGCTGGTTTAGTAGCTATTACTGCTGGTTGTGCAAACATGGGACCAGGAATGGCTCTTATTACAGGTTTGATTGGTGGATTTGTAGTAGTTGGTTCAGCAATCTTGCTTGAAAGTGTACTTAAGATTGATGATCCTGTGGGAGCAATAGCTGCACATGGATTTACAGGAGCTTGGGGAACTTTAGCAGTAGGATTATTTGCACAAGAAGAATTTGGTGGAATCAATGGACTACTTTTTGGAGGTGGTGCTGGTCAACTCGGAGCTCAATTTGTTGGAGTACTAGCAGCATTTGTATTTGTTTTCGGAACATCATTTATTGTTTTCAAGCTTATAGATCTAACTATAGGAATGAGAGCTAGTGATGAAGAACAAGAAATCGGTCTAGATGTTACTGAGCATAGTGCTTCAGGATATCCAGATTTTACTAATGTTACTCAAAAATAAATTATAATTCTTTGACTCCCTAAATCTGATTAGGGAGTCAAAGTATAATGAAAAGGATTAAGAGTGCTTAAGGTTAGTGAAGCTAAATATGAAATATCTTACAGAGATGAAGTTATAGACTTGACTCCCAAAGAGTATGATCTTTTGAAAATATTTATTCATCATTCACATAAAGTTATTAGTAAATCTGAAATTACTAAACTAATTTGGCCAGAGAAAGTCTTTAAGTCTAGAATAGTTGATTCTTATGTTTCGAGAATTAGAAAAAAATTAACTAAATTAGGCCATCCAGGGATAAAGGTAATAACAAAACGAGGATATAGACTCATATAGATTTCAAACTTTGAGTCAAAAATAAAAAAAATAAGAATTTACTTATTATCACCAAAATATTAACTTAAATTATTTATAAATATATAAATATAACTCATCCAAAAAATCCTTAGGTTTGTCAAATTGAACTCAAGTATCCAGTTTCAATTTATTCAAAGATGATATAAATTCTATTGTAATTACATATCTATAAATTATTATTTTATTCATGAATTTGGATAGAAATTAATGAATACAAAAGAATTGAATAGAGTCGCAAAGCACATGGTAATGGCCGAAAAAGGTATTTTAGCAGCCGATGAAAGTACTGGAACTATAAAAAAGAGGTTTGATTCTATCCATCTTGACTCAACTGAGGAAAATCGAAGAGATTGGAGGCAACTTTTATTTCAAACAAAAACTATTTCGGATTATATTAGTGGAGTAATTCTTTATGATGAAACATTAAGGCAAAGTACAAGTGATGGAGAAAAATTTGTTGATCTACTAAATAAAAATGATATTTTACCTGGAATAAAAGTAGATAAATCAACTCATCCTCTTGCTCTAAGCGAAGGAGAAGTTATAACAGAAGGTTTAGATGGATTAAGAGAACGTTTAGAAGAATATCTAGAAATTGGTGCTAAATTTACTAAATGGAGAGCAGTAATAAATATTGGAGAAAAGATCCCCTCTGATTATGCCATAAATACAAATTCATATCTTTTGTCATTATATTCTGCATTAAGTCAAGAAGTTGGTCTTGTTCCTATAGTAGAACCTGAGGTACTTATGGATGGAGATCATTCAATTGATAAATGTTCTGAGGTAACAGCAAAGACATTAAAAAAAGTTTTTGAAGATTTATCTGAAAGCAATGTTTATTTACCTGGAATTGTTCTGAAACCAAATATGGTGCTTTCTGGAAAAGATGCTAAAAAAAGAGCTAACTCTAAAATAGTAGCAAAATATACAGTTGATGTACTTGAAGAAACTGTTCCTAATGATGTACCTGGAATAGCTTTTTTATCAGGAGGGCAGGAGGATCAAGAATCTATTGATAACCTAAATGAAATAAATTTATATGCA
>JAZANE010000110.1:0-10376 GCA_036228785.1 Chloroflexota bacterium | reverse complement strand
ATCGCAATAATCATCTCAATAGTTGGATGTCACGCTCCTCCTTCAAGGGAATCTCAAGATAAAGATTTTTTTTCCTTCGATCAAGTAATCAATACATCTGACAGAATATTGAAGTTATCCAGAAATGGAAACCAAATTAGCTTTACTGTTGATGATATAAATTACACAAGTTTTCAATTTAAAGTATTAAAAAAAATCAAAGGTTCTTCAAAAAAAGATGACTTAATTTATATTACTTTTTCTAATGACTACTTAGATGACTTAAACAATTTGAACGTAAATGAAAGTATGATAAATGATTTATTCAAAGATGCTGATTATTTCTTTTTTTTAATGGGTAGAGCAAGAAAAAACACTTTTCCAAAAGAGCTTGGAGGTAGTTTATGGCTCGTAAATGGTAATCCTTCCATATATAAAATATCAAATAATAGAATTAACATTTTTTCTTCAAAAGAATTAGATCAAACAATCTCAAATAATTTTTCAAAACTTATAAATATAGATGAATATAGTTTCATAGAATTGATAGAGTCAATGGATGAATAATTTTATCTTATTACACGGAAGAGTCGGTTATTTAGATGAAGCATTATTGTTTTTTATATTGGCTCCTTTAATAATTATCTTAATTAGCGCTTGGAGAAGAGGAACCAAAAGAAAAAACAGGATTAGAGCTAAAGAAAAATCTAAAAAATAGCTTTTTTAGAAAATAATTCCTTGATTTTATTTTTATCAAAACCAAAATCTTCAAGCACTTTTTCTGTATGTTCTCCTAATGTAGGAGCAGGTGACCTTACAGAACTTGGATTTTCAAGAAATTTTGAAACCACACCTATGTTGTCAACTTCACCTGTTTTTGGGTGACTAGTCTTTATTCTCATTTCTCTATACTTAATCTGAGGATCATCCCAGACTTCATTAATTTTATTAATTGGGCCACAAGGAACTCCAGCTTCGTCTAGAATTTCAATCCATTCTGATCTATTTTTCGTCATAAAAGTTCTTTCAAGTTCTTTCTCAAGATCTTTAATGTTTTTCATTCTTTCTGTATTATCAATAAAATTTTCATTACTTTTTAAGTCTTCTCTATCAATTGCGTCACATAGTCTTTCCCAATTACTTTGATTCGGAGCAGCAACATTCAAGAATCCGTCTTTAGTTTTAAGTGCTTGATAGGGGGCTGAAACTCTATGAGCTGATCCAAGGGGTTCAGAAATTTCATTATTGAAAAAATAACCTGTAGATTCCCATACAGTATATGCAAGAGCAGACTCAAGAAGGGAAACTTCAATATATTGCCCCTTATCATTTTTGAGTAAGTTTATGTAAGCTGCTTCAATCGCAGAAAGAGCAAACATCCCTGTATTTAAGTCTGCAATGGGAACTCCTACTTTTGCTGGTGGATTATCTGGGTGACCTGTAATACTCATTAATCCACTCATTCCTTGAGCAACTAAATCAAAACCTGCTCTTTTTGAATAGGGTCCTGTTCTCCCAAAACCAGATATTGAGCAGTATATTATTTTATTATTTATTTTTTTTAGATCTTCATATCCAAGCCCTAATTTTTCCATGGTTCCTGTTCTATAGTTTTCTATAATAATGTCACTTTTCTTTACTAAAGATTTCATTACATCTATACCTTCAGGACTTTTGAAATCAATTACAATAGATTCTTTATTCCTATTTAAGTTCATAAAGCCTACAGATTCTCCATTCTTAAAAGGACCCCAAGTCCTAATATCATCACCACCCTTAGGTTTTTCTATTTTTATTACTCTTGCACCCATATCTGCTAGAATCATTGAACAGTACGGTCCTGCTAAAATTTGGCTACAGTCTAAAACTGTCATACCTTTTAATATTCCTGAATTATTTATCATGTTATTTCCTTGGGTCATTTTTAATCTAAAAAATCGTAAAATAATCAATTTGCATAATTAAGATATAATGAAATCAGAAATTAAAAAATAAAAAAAAAAAAGAAAACTGAATAACTGGAGGTCATTATGAATATGATCATTGCGGTTATCATTAGTGTTTTAGCGTCAGGAATCATTGGTCTAGCAGCTGGCTATCTAATGAGAGCTTTTTTTGCTACAGGTGAGATAAGAAGAACAAAAGACGCTGTTGAAGGACAACTTAGAAGGGCTGAGTCAAGAAGTAGAGAAATTTTAGTAGAAGCTAAAGAAAATGCTCTGCAAATTAAAAGTGAAGCTCAGCAAGGTATAAATAACAGTCTCAGGGACATACAAAGACAAGAGACTCAGTTAGAAACAAGAGAAGAAAACTTACGAAAACAGAATGCGGAACTCAAAAGAAAATCAGAAGAGATTGAAAATAAAGATAAATCTCTAGATATTGAGAGAGAGAAAGTTAAAAAAATTGACTCTCAGCAAGTAGAAGCTCTTGAAAAAATATCTAATTATACTGCTAACGAAGCCAGAGAAGTACTAATTGATAAAACCAATAAAGACATTGAATTTGAACTAGCTAAATTATATAAAGATGCTGAAAGCGAAATGTATAATCATGCTGATGAAAAAGCTAAAGAAATATTAGCAGCATCCATGCAAAGATTTGCTTCCGAAGTAGTTGGAGAGTCATCCGTATCATCCATAGAACTACCTAACGAGGAGATGAAGGGTAGGATAATTGGAAGAGAAGGTAGAAATATCAGAGCTTTAGAAAACTTTACAGGTGTAGATATTATTGTAGACGAGGAACCTAAATCAATATCTGTATCCTGTTTTGATCCGATAAGAAAACAAACTGCAATAGTTGCAATAAACTCACTTATGAAGGATGGTCGAATTCATCCTGCTAGAATTGAAGAATTAGTTGATAAAGCAAAAAGAGAAGTGAATCGAGAGATAAAAAAAGCAGGACAAAAAGCTGTTTTTGACACAAATATTAAAGGACTCAATGGAGAAATAATAGAATTAATGGGAAGATTGAAGTACAGATATTCTTACGGAGAAAATGTACTTCAGCATTCCATAGAGGTAGGAAGATTTGCTGGTATGTTAGGTGCCCAAATTGGTTTGGATGAAGATACTTGTAAAACAGCAGGTTTCTTACATGATCTAGGTAAGGCATTAACTCATGAAATCGAAGGGCCTCATGCTGAAATTGGGGCTGACGTCGCTGAAAGAAATAACTTACCAGCTACAGTTGTTACAGCAATAAGAGAGCATCACGATAGAGAAATGAGTTGTGCTGAAAGTTATGTTGTTGCTGCAGCTGATGCGATAAGTGCGGCCAGACCAGGCGCAAGAAATGATTCTTTGGAAAGGTATATCGAAAGACTAACAGCTTTAGAAGAAATTGCCCTTAGCTACGATGGAGTTCAAAAATGTTTTGCTATACAGGCTGGTAGAGAGGTTAGAGTTATGGTTGATCCTGACTCAATAGATGACGTTAAGGCATCAAATCTTGCAAGAAATATTTCAGATGAGATTAAGCAAAAATTAAATTTTCCAGGCCAAATAAAAATTATTGTGATTAGAGAAACAAGAGCAGTAGAGACAACCGGAGATTTTAACTAGGAGATATTTTGAAAGTCCTAATGATTGGAGATGTGGTAGGAAAAGGAGGAAGAAGAACTCTTTCAAACCTTCTTCCTAATTTAATTGAAGAATTAGATATTAACTTTGTGATAGCTCAAGGTGAAAATTCTGCTGGTGGATTTGGTATAACAAGAAAAACATCTGAAGAATTTTTCAAATCAGGAGTAGATGTTATTACTTCAGGAAACCATATTTGGGATAAGCCAGATATTTTTCAAGAGCTTGATAAGATAAATACAAAAATATTAAGACCAAATAACTATCCAAAAAATAAACCAGGAACAGGTGTTTTTTTTAACAATGAATTAGCAGTAATAAACTTAATGGGTTCAGTATGGATGGGAGAAATTGAATCCCCTTTTGAATCAATATCTTCAATATTAGATGAACTACCAAACGTTCCTATTTTTATTGATTTACATGCTGAGGCTACATCTGAAAAAGCTGCTTTAGCTTGGTATCTAGATGGCAAAATAACAGCATTAGTAGGTACCCATACTCATGTTGCAACTGCTGATAACAAGGTTTTACCTCAAGGAACTGGATTTGTTTCTGATCTTGGAATGGTTGGAGGAAAAAATAGTATTTTAGGAATGGACAAAGATGCATCAATTAATAGATTCTTTAATGGTAAAAGAAATAGAATGAATCCAGTAGAAAAAGGAGAAATGATATTTAATTCAGTTTTGATAGAAGTTGATGAAAGCACAAAAAAAGCTAAGTCTATCATCAGATTTGATAAAGAATTTTATATTTAATGTACGCTGATTTACATATTCATACTACCTACTCAGATGGAATATACTCACCAAAAGAAATAATAAATAAAGCTATAAATGCAAAATTGCATAAGATTGCAATAACGGATCATGATAATTATTTGGGAAGTTTAGAGGCTCAAAAAATATTAAATGATATTGATTCTAATCTAGAAGTGATACCTGGAGTTGAATTTTCATGCCATGATTCAGGATCTGAATTTCACATAATTGGTTTATTTATAGATTTTGACAATTCTAATTTATCCAGTTTGATTTCTAAAATGCAGGATGAAAGAATGAAATCTATAAAAAAAATTATTAGTCATTTACAATCTAAAAACATTGAAATTGATCTAAATAAAGTTACTTCAAGGGCAAAAGGATCGATAGGAAGACCTCATATAGCATTAGAACTTGTTGAAAAAGGTTTTGCTAGAAATGTTAATGATGCTTTTGATAAATATTTATCAAATAATATTTTGGGAAAAATAAAAGAACATAGAATGAGTACTTTAGAAGCAATCGAGATAATAAGACAATCAAGTGGTTTACCAATATGGGCTCACCCAAAACTTTCAAATGATTTGTCAAGTAATATAAAGAAATTAAAAAATCAAGGATTGATAGGTGTAGAAATTCAATCTCCAAGATATGGATTAAACAGACAATCTGAACTGATTAATATTTGTAAAAAATATAAATTATTATACTCGGGAGGGAGTGATTTTCATGGCGTTCATGAAGGAATAGAAATAAGTAGAAACAATGCTATAAATGAGGAAGAATACAATACATTGTTAAAGGCAAAAAAAGATTTATGATAACTTCTTTTTTGATATGCTTATTTTTTTATTTTTTGGGATCAATTCCTATTACTTACTTAGTTCTTCTAAGACTGAAAAAAATAAATATTCTAAAAACTGAATACCAGCATTCGGGAGTGTCAAATTTATACAAATATTCATCAAAAAAAATACTTTTATTTGTTCTTTTTGGAGATGTGATTATAAAAGGCTTTATTCCCACTTATATTATAAAAAATTTTACTGATTTAGACTTATTTATTATTATTTTTTTGATAATAGGCCATAATTGGTCATTATTTATAAAATTAAGAGGAGGGAAAGGCCTTACAGTCTCTTTAGGAATTTTAGCGGCTATTTCTACTGAGGTTTTTATTTCAATTATTATTTTATTCTTAATTTTTTGGATATTAAGAAGCAAAAATGATAGCTCTGCTCCATGGATAGTATCTATAGTAATGGTGAACTTTTTTGTATATTTCGATCACTTTTATTTCGGATTATTTTATAAGAATTTATCAAACGAGTATATTTATTCAATTTTCCTAATTCTTTTATTATTATTATTTAGAAGAAGTTTAGGAAATTATACTTTTACAAATTTGAATAGAAGCATTTTATTTTCAAGAATTTTTTTTGATAGAGAAAAAAGATAATGCAAAATTGCTATTACCACAATAAAATTGAAACTGTCCTAACATGCTCAAGGTGTAATAAACCTGTTTGTAACGAATGCACAACCGAGTCCTATGTAGGAATTAAATGTAAAGAATGTGGATCAATTGGTAAACCTGATATTTTGAACGTTCGAATAATAGAAATTTTTAGAATATTAGCCTTGAGCCTTATTTTTGCCTTCGTTTCAGCATTTTTATTTTCAGGATTGATAATTATGATTTTGAATATAGATGTCTTAGGCAATATTCAATCTGTAGCAATAATGTTTCTTAGAATAATCAGTTTAATTTGTTTGGTACTATTTGGAGTTGTTAATGCTCAACTAATAATGAATCTTTCTAAAAGGAAAATAAATAAATTTTTTCCTATTATTGCTGCCTCATCTTCTATGGCATATTGGATATTTATTTGGGTAACATTTTTTAAGATTTTTGATGGAGATGTATATGCAGTTTGGTGGTATCAATTTTTCTATCAACCAGTAGCTATGCTAGCATTAGGGTTATCAATATATTTATCATACTCAAGGGTCAAGTGAGGAATTATGAAAAAAACTAAGATAGAAAAAATTGAGACTATTTTATGGGATAGATGGTTGCTATTAAAAATTCATTGCGAAGACGGCACAGTTGGAATTGGTGAAGGTGGTGTACATGGATGGCAGAGACCTACTAAAACTATGATAGAAACTATGGAGCCTTACTTGATTGGTAAAGATCCTTCATTGATCGAACATCACTATCAATGGTTGTATAGATCTAGTCATTTTATGGGTTCAGTTGTTCAAGGAGCTCTATCAGCTATTGATATTGCATTATGGGATATCAAAGGTAAAAGATTTGATGTTCCAATCTATGAACTTTTAGCAGGTAAAACTAGGGATAAGGTTAGATGTTATATGCATGTAGGAATGTACAATGAAGAATCAAAATCTGAACTAGGTACAACTGATGCCCTTGTAGAGGACGCTAAAGAAGCTGTCAAAAGAGGTTTTACAGCTGTAAGATTTGCTCCTTATAATGAAAAGTTTTATCTCCATAAATCATTTACTGAATGGGCCAATGAGGCTGTGAATAATGTTGGTGCTGTCAAAGAGTCTGTTGGAGATTCTGTTGATATATGCGTAGAAATCCACAGGCAAATGAGCCCAACTGAGGGAATAAGTTTAGGAAAAAGGTTAGAGCAATTTTCACCTTATTTTTATGAAGATCCAATGCTTCCTGATTCTCCAAATATAATGGCTGAAATACAACAGAACTGTAATATTCCTATCGCAACAGGTGAAAGATTTACTAGTATTTTTGAGTTTCAACAATTGCTTGAAGCAAAAGCTACTAGTTTCATAAGACCAGACTTATGTTTGGCTGCAGGAATTAGTGGTTGTAAGAAGATTTCGGCAATGGCTGAAGCAAATCATATTAAGGTGATTCCTCATAATCCATTATCTCCAGTTTCTACTGCGGCTTGTGTTCAGTTGGATGCTTCAATACCGAATTTTGCACTTCAAGAATATACCGGAGAAGATAAACCTCCTAAAAAAGATCTTATTGAAAATCCAATTAAGTTGGAAGATGGTTACTTAGTTGTTCCTGAGGCTCCCGGGCTAGGAATCACTCTTAATGAAAAAAGTTTGTCATTAGGAGAAAATCCAAAAGTTCTTGATACTCCAATCGGGTATGATGGGTCCGTTCAGGATAGATAAAAAACTTATTGTGATAATTTTTCTAGATTGTCTATTGATTTTGGAATTTGATTTGTGAGATTTTTGGGTCCAGAATTAGTAATTAATATATCGTCTTCAATTCTTATCCCTATATTTTTATATTTTTTTGTTATGGTTTGAGCCATATCTCCAAAATATAATCCAGGTTCAATTGTTAGAATCATACCTTCCTCAAATTTTGTAGGATTTTCTTTGTTATCTCTGTATTTACCAGAATCATGTACATCGATTCCCAACCAATGCGAAGTAGAATGCATATAAAAAGGGAAATATAACTTTTTATCTATAATTTCATCCTCAGATCCCTTAAGTATATTGAGATGTCTTAGGCCAGAAACAAGCGTTTTTAATGCTACCATGTGAGGATCTGTGATTGCATTACCAATTTTACATTCCTCAATTGCTTTAATGTTTGCTTCTAAAACTATTTCATATATATCTTTTTGATCACTAGTAAATTTTCCATCTACTGGCCAAGTTCTTGTAACATCTGCTGAATAATAATCCCATTCTGAACCAGCATCGATTAATAATAATGATCCTTCTTCAAATTTTTGATTGTTTTCAATATAGTGAAGAATACATGCATTTTTTCCAGATGCTACTATGGAGGGATATCCATTCCTTTTAGATCCTGACATTCTAAATTCTTTTTCCATTATTCCTTGGATTTCAAATTCATAGTTAAATTTACTTGATAATTTTATTGCTTCAATAAATCCTTTTTCCGTAATATTAATAGCTTCTTGTACCATATCGATTTCATTTCTACTCTTTATTAATCTCATAGAGTCAATTAGAACCGAAGGATCAATAATGATTGGATTTGGCGTACCTGTTCTTGATTTAGTTCTACTAAGATTTTCCAATCCGTTATGAATTAGTTTGTCTAAATCTTTTGAGGTTCCTAAATTGTAATAGATGTTTTCACATTCAAATATTAAGCTTGATAATTTTTCTACATCTTTATTACTGTAAGCTTCATCTGCTAAATAAAAAGATTCAGCTTTCTCAGCTCCAATCCTGTAACCTGTCCATACTTCTTCTTCTACTTTTTTTTCTTGAATGAATAAGATGTATTTTTTAGAATCTTTTTTTAATAAAACCAAGGTAGCATCAGCTTCTTCTATCCCTGATAAATACCAAAAATCAGAATTTTGTCTAAATTCGTAATGAACATCATTATTACGTATTTTTTCTTTTTCACCAGAAATTAATAATATTGAGTTATCTTTCATTTTATCTAAAAGATTGTTTCTTCTTGATTTATACTCTTTTTGGCTAATAATTTTCATATTTTGAAATAATTTTCTTTATACCACCTAAGCTCTTCAATACTTTCTTTTATATCATCTAGAGCAAGATGATTATTCTTTTTTTCTGGTTGGTTACTATCTGGTTTATACCATCTTTTTATTACTTCTTTAAAAGATGAAACATCTATCATTCTGTAGTTTAGATAAGAGTCTATTTTAGGGATTTCTTTATGAATATACCTTCTATCTATATGAATAGAATTTCCACATAAAATACCCTGATTTTTTCCAACCCATTTGGATATGAATTGAAAATTTAATTCATCTGCTTCATGAATATCTATTTCAGAATTTTTTACTTTCTCAAGTAAACCTGATTCTGTATGTGTCTTCAGTGGCCAGGCTTCAATTATTTTAAGTTCATCTGATGTTCTGTGAACTACAATATTTGGACCTTCTTCTAAGATATTTAAATTTTTATCAGTAATTATACAAGCCGTTTCGATGATTATTTGTTCATCTGAAAGTCCTGTAAATTCAAGGTCCATCCAAACTAGATTATCTTTTTTTTTCATTATAGTAAAATATAATATTTAAATAAATCTTATCAACAAATGCTAAAAACATACACAATACCTTTATCAAATTTTTCTATCAATTCACTATATGATCTATGGATCAATAATGGATTTGATGATGAGAGCAATGTTGATATTCATAGAGATCTATTACTTGGTTCAGAAAAAAACATCCATAATATTAAACTTTATGTTTTTGAGAATCAAAACTTTATAGAAAGTAGCGCAATGATTATTAGCAATATTCGTACTCCTAATATTTCTGGAGTTGGTGAAGTTTGCACTTCGATAAACTCTAGGGGAAAAGGTTATGCAAAATCATTATGTAGAGAAATTTTAGAAGATTTTTTTTCTAATAATTTATCCGAAGGTATCTTTTTAGGAACAACTAATCCTGTTGCAAAAAAAATTTACGAATCTTTAGGATGGGAATCTGTCCAAAATTCAAATGTGATGTTTAATTCAAATCATAAGAAAAATTTTGAAAAATTCCTTATTGATTATTATGATCAAAAATCAAAAAAACAAATTATCGAAGGAAATCCAAACTTAAGACTATCAATAATTCCTTATGTTTTATCAATAAGATCAAAAAAACAAATAGATCTTAATTCAAATATTAATCTTATTGATATTTCATCAGGCTGTCTAAGTATTTACAATAAGTTTGATTTCCTAAGGAATAATCAAGGTAATTGGTATTGTCAATCAGATCAAAATAATAAAATTTTTTCAATAGTTTCATACCTTGATGATGGACAAAAAAACTTTAGGATAGACGGATTATTTAACGATTCTTGGAAAAATTTATCATTAGATTTATTACATGAAGTTGTAAAAAAAATTTATGAAAAAAACCCCAAAAAAATATTTTCAGAAGTTTTTTCTGAAGACATTTATAAAATAGATCTATTGCAGGAAATAGGATTTAATTTTGAAGAAGATATAAAAAAAACCGTTGAAAATAATGTGCTGAACTTCAAGACTTTTAGTTTATAGCTTCATGTT
>JAZANE010000109.1:0-5366 GCA_036228785.1 Chloroflexota bacterium | reverse complement strand
TATTTATTTAAATTATTATTTTTTTTTATTTTTTTGATAGATTATGAATATACATTTTTTTGATTATGAAAAATACACAAAAGGGACCACTTATTATAAGTGGAAATGCTCATAGTAACCTTGCTATTGAAATTGCCAATTATATTGGGCAAAAAATAACAAAAGCAGAGGTTTTCAAGTTTAATAATGACAATACGTTTGTAAAAATTCTTGAAAATGTCAGAGAAAGAGATGTTTTTATTATCCAACCTACTGCCTTTCCAGTAAACGATAATATCATGGAGCTTCTAATAATGATCGACGCCGCTAAAAGAGCATCTGCCGGGAGAATAACAGCTGTAATGCCTTATTTTTCATATGCAAGAACCGATAAAAAAGATCAACCTAGGGTACCAATTACTGGAAGATTAATTGCAGATCTTATTACTACAGCAGGAGCTGATAGAGTAATGATGATGGATCTACATGCAGGCCAAGTACAGGGATTTTTTTCAGCCACTGTTGATGAGTTAACAGCTTTACCTATATTAGCGACTTATTTTATAGAAAAGAAACTTAAAGATTGGGTTGTAGTCTCACCTGATATTGGAGGTACAAAGAGAGCTAGAGACTTTGCAAACAAACTTGGCGCTCCACTTGCAATTATTGAAAAAAGGAGAATAGGCAATAAAGACACTGTAGAAACCTTAAATATTATAGGGGAAGTAAAAAATCGTTCAGCTATACTTTTTGATGATGAAATAAATACTGGTGGAACAATGATTGCCGGGTCTAAAATCTTGAAAGAAAATAAAGTTAAGGATGTTTATGTTGCAGCAACTCACGGTATTTTTCCAAACGGTTCTCTAAAAAAAATAATTAGTTCTGAAGAAATAAGAGAAGTAGTCGTAACTAATAGTTTACCAATTGATTACAGAAGCCCTAAATTAAAAATTCTATCTATTTCCGAACTTTTTGGGGAGGCAATTAAGCGGACTAATCGTGGTGATTCTGTGGGCGCTTTGTTCCTTTAGAAAATACATATGCTGAATTTCTTAAAAAAGATAATAAAAAATTCTAATGATGAAGAGATAAAAAGTTTATCTAAAATAGTTGATCAGATTAACTCTCTGGAAGAAAAATATAAATCACTTACTGATTCAGACCTGAAGAAATCTACAGATATATTAAAACAAAAATATAAATCTGTGCAATCTCTTGACTCTATTCTTCCTGATGCTTTTGCTTTAGTTCGTGAGGCTTCTAAAAGATGTTTAAATATGAGACATTTTGATGTTCAATTAATTGGTGGTCTATGTTTACATCAAGGTAAAATTGCTGAGATGAGAACTGGTGAGGGTAAGACTTTAGTTGCCACTTTACCTGCTTTCTTAAATACTCTTTCAGGAGGGACAGTTCATGTAGTCACAGTTAATGATTATCTTGCTAAAAGAGACTCAGTTTGGATGGGAAAAATTTATAATTTTTTAGGTTTAAGTGTTGGATGTATTCAAAACAATGGATCTTTTATTGTCAAAGAAGATTCAGATGGTAATTTGAATTTAGAGGATTCAGCCAGACCAGAAGTATATAAATCTGATATTGTTTATGGCACAAATAATGAGTTTGGTTTTGATTATCTTAGAGATAATATGGCTCAAGAATCTAAAGAAAAAGTGCAAAGAGAACTTGATTTTGCAATTGTTGATGAGGTAGATAATATTCTGATAGATGAAGCCAGGACTCCATTGATTATTTCTGGCCCTGCTCCTGACAAATCTCAAGATTATAAAAAATTCTCAAAAATAGCTTCAAAGTTGAAATTAGAGGATGATTATCAAGTTGATGCTAAAAGACAATCAGTTGCTCTTACTGAAGTTGGAATAGATAAAGTAGAGAAAAGCTTAAAAATAGAAAATCTTTATGCTGAAGAGAATCAAATTTATTCTCATTTGCTGGAAAATGCAATCAAAGCTGAAAATTTTTATATTAAAAATGATCAATACGTAGTCAGAGATTCTGAAATTATCATAGTAGATGAATTTACAGGAAGATTAATGGAAGGAAGAAGATACTCTGATGGACTTCATCAAGCAATAGAATCAAAAGAATCAGTCACAATAAGAAGAGAATCTGTTACATACGCTACGATAACATTACAAAATTATTTTAGGCTATATAACAAATTATCTGGCATGACAGGAACTGCTGCTACAGAGGCTGAAGAATTTCAAAAGATTTATAATTTAGATGTTCTAGAAATTCCAACAAACAAATTATCTCTTAGAGATGATTTAGCTGACCAGATTTATATGACTGAGAAAGCTAAATGGAGAGCGGTAACAGAAAAAATAAAAGAATTAAACAAAAAGGGGACTCCTATCCTTGTAGGTACTACTACGATTGAAAAATCAGAATTTTTATCAAAACTTCTAAAGTCAGAAGGATTAAAATGTAATATATTAAATGCAAAACAGCATGAATCTGAAGCAAAAATCATTTCTCAAGCTGGTGCACCTTTTTCTATTACAGTTTCAACAAATATGGCAGGAAGAGGTACAGATATCATTTTGGGTGGAAATCCTGAGAACTATTCTGATTCAAAAGAATGGGAAGCAAATAACAGAAAAGTTTTAGATTATGGTGGTTTGTATGTAATTGGAACTGAACGGCATGAATCTAGAAGAATAGATAATCAGTTAAGAGGAAGATCTGGAAGACAAGGTGATCCTGGAACCACTCAATTTTTTATATCTACAGAAGATAGCCTTGTGAGGAGATTTGGAGGAGATAGAATAAAATCTGCAATGAGCATGTTTAATTGGGATGAGAATGAAGCAGTAGAAAATAAAATGATATCTCGATCAATAGAATCTGCTCAATCTAAGGTAGAAGCCTACCATTTTGAAATAAGAAAAACATTAGTAGACTATGATGATGTCATGAATACACAAAGAGATGTTATATATAAATTGAGATCGAAAGCTTTATTTTCGGAGGACTTAAGTCAAGAAATTTTTGATTATATTGAGTCTGAAATGTCTGATTATTTTATAAATTTAGATGAAAATTACGAAAACGATATAAATAAAATAGCCTTTTTACGAAATTATTTTCCTGAGAATAATATAAATGAATTATCTGATCCAGATGAATTTAAGAAAGATAATCTATTAAGAAAAGCTGAAAGTATTTATTTATACAGAAAAGAAAGTCTTTCAGAAGAATTATCTAATAAATTGGATAGTCAGATTTTTATACATGCAATAGATTCTAAGTGGGTTGAACATTTGACTATGATGGATAATATGAGGCAATCAATAGGACTTGAAGCAATAGGTCAAAGAAATCCTTTGATTCAGTACAAGAAAATGGGGTTTGATATGTTTTCACTTTTGATGACTCAAATTAAATCTCAAATAGCTAGCGATGCTATAAGAGTAAGTAATATCCAAAAAACTAATGACAGAGTTTACAAGGAACAAAAAAGTAACTTTGAAGATACAAAAAAGAATATGGAGTTAGCATCAAATAGCGTTGGTGGGACTAACGAAAATCTTTCTAGACAAGAAAGAAGAAGGCTAGAAAGAATTAATAGAAAAAATTCTAAAAAAAGAAGATAAATATGAAAGCTTTTAATCAAGAAGAAAAATTTTTTATTGAAGCTTCATCTGATATCACAAAAAGTAATTTCAAAGAAAAAATACTCTACATTATCGGTGCTTGGAAAATTAACAATAATAATAATTATGATTATTTAATTATGAGGGAAGCTTTTAATTGGAAAAGATTAGCAATCAGAATAATTGAATATCTAAATTTAGAAAATAATTTACAAAACTTAATTATTGAATGGCTCATGACTCCTCATCTTTATGCAACTTTTTCAGAAGAAAAATTCAAGAAATTAATTGGATTTGAAAAATATAATGCATATTTATCATATTTCTATGGAATTACCATAGAAAGATGTCTCATATCATATGTAGAACAAGAATTATTAAAAAAACAAATTTCATATGGAAATTTTGTAAGATATAAACCTGAAGAAGTTTATTCAAAGATATATAATTTAGAGTATGATGATTTGATGAACGAATTTTTAACTGAATTTAGTTTTGATAGAATAAAACTTTCTGAAGTTGAATTTGAAAATTTTACTTATTGGTGTTTTAAGAAAAGAATTGAAAATTCTGACCCTTCTAAATTAGCTTCAGATACCAAGAAAGGAACTACTTTTTTGTATAATCTTTTAGAATCTGAAAATAGAAGGATTAAATATAAAAGAAACTTAAATATCAAACGAAAAAAAGATAATTTGGAGGTACTCTAATTTCTCAAAAATTTAAGACAGTAGACCCTAAAAGTCTTCCTAAAAGATTTGATTTTATTGAAAAAGAAAAAATCTGGAGAGAACTATGGGATCAAAATAAAATATATGATAGGAAAAAAAACCATGAAAGAAAAAATTCTTTTATAATTGATTCCCCACCTCCTACAGTTTCAGGTTCTTTACACGTAGGTCATATCTTTTCATATACTCATCAAGATATTATAGCGCGATTTAAGCGTATGAATAATTATAATGTCGTATATCCAATGGGTTGGGATGACAATGGATTGCCTACAGAAAGAAGAGTCCAAAATATATTTGGTGTAAGAATAGATAATGACATACCATACATAGAAAACCTTATTGTAGAAAAAGAGAAAAAAATTAAAGGTTTGTCAAATGACGAACCTTTAGTTGTAAACAGAAAAAACTTTATTGAAATGTGTCAGATAGTTACTGAAAAGGACGAGGTAGTATTTAAAGATTTGTTCAGAAAAATGGGATATTCAATAGATTGGCAGGATGAGTATTCAACTATAGATAATAGATCTAGATCGATAGCTCAGTTATCTTTTTTAGATTTATTTGAAAAGAATATGATATATCAATCTGAATCACCAACTATGTGGGATATAGATTTTCAAACAGCTGTCGCTCAAGCTGAGATTGAAGACAGAGAAATAGATGGTGCTTATCATGATATTAGCTTTGGTGTTAAGGATTCAGATGAAGAAATTATAATATCTACAACTAGGCCAGAATTACTCGCTTCTTGTGTAGGTATTACTGCTCATCCTGATGATAAAAGATATAAACATTTATTTGGTAAAAAAGCTGTATCTCCAGTTTTTTTTACACCAGTCCCTATTTTTCCAAGTGAATTGGTGGATATAGAAAAAGGTACTGGAATATTAATGGTATGTACATTTGGAGATCAGACTGATGTTGTATGGTGGAGAGAAAATTCTCTTCCGCTAAGGCAACTCTTTTCCCAAGATGGAATTGTTGATCAAATAAACTTTGATAATAATGATAAAAATTCAGTTTGGCAATC
>JAZANE010000108.1:0-2999 GCA_036228785.1 Chloroflexota bacterium | reverse complement strand
ATTTTTAGTTTTTTTATAATTTTAGTTTCTTTAGTTGGAGTAGGATTTATTCCAGAAAAAGTTCCAGGAACAGAAATATTATTAATTTTTCCATTGGCAATTATTGGACATTTTGCTAATGGATTTTATATGCTTTCTACTTATGCTGTTATTCAAAGCCTAGTTCCAGAGCATATAAGGGGAAGAGTTATGGGAATATTAGCTATTCATATAAGCCTAGGTGTATTAGGTGGCTTATGGGTAGGAGGAGTAGGAGAATTTATAAATATAAGAGTTGGTGTAGGTCTAGGACCTATTATTTGTATAGCATTTATTATTTATGTCTTAATATTTAAGAAATCTGTCAGAAATCTTCAGAATATAGATTAAGATTCTCATTATAATTCTCAGCGAATTTACAGAAAGAGCAATTTGGACTCGAGTTTGGAGTGGTTTCAGATTCTAAGCACTGAATAACAGAAGATAATAATTTTTCGAACTGATCCATCTTAGGAGTTACATTTACAAACTTTTGCTGAGTAGTGAAATTAGACGTTCCATCTTCTGACTTATTAAAACCATCAATAATTTGATAAATCAAACCTATTTGAGAAACTTCTCCTAATCCCATACGTTCGAAACAATATTTATAGGCTGCTAGCTGAGTATGATACATCCAGCTCTTATCAGAATCCCCAGAAGTATTTTTACAATCAAAAATACCGAATGTTCCATCATCAAATTCAATAAGTAAATCAATTTTCCCTGAAATTGTATATTTCCTAGATAACTGCTCATCCGTTTCAATAACTGTTTTTAGAGATTTTTGAGATGAGACTATCAATCCTGGAGATAAACTTGGTTCAACCTCAGTTGTCTTTTTATCAATAAACCAATCTTCTGACAATGTTGCCATTTTTCCAACTAGAGGCATAGTCATAGGTCTCCGGTTTTTGTAAACATAATGATTGTAAAAGCATCTTTTACATGAATGCCATAAGAATGTTAAGTTAGACGGGCTTAGTGTAATATTACTATTCATAATAAATAATGCTAATTATTATTTAAAAGTATGCAATCATAAGCTTGGCATTAATTGGTAAAATGTTAAAATTATAATGCTGATTCTAAATTTGCCCCGTTAGCTCAGTTGGTAGAGCAGATCCCTTTTAAGGATAAGGTCATAGGTTCGAGTCCTATACGGGGTACCAACTAATCTTCTGATTTATCTCCGGAGAGGTCTTCATATATTTCATCAGCATATTTTTGAAATTCTTTGTTTAAGAGCGTGGTTCCAAAATCTTTATACCAATATCTACCAATCTTTGTAGACATAACTACATTTTTCAATAGAAATTTTAACATCTTAATATCTTCTTCTCCACCTAGCCTGTTATTTGTATTTTGATTTGCAATCATAACTCTGAAGTAATAATCTAATGCTAAGTATTCCTCATCAGAAATATTTTCTCTATCATAATCTCTTTTAGCAAATATCTTTCTGAAATCTTTGTTCTCATACACTGCCCTCATTCTTGAGAGATGATGTTCTGTTTTCTGATATGCAAAATCTCTTACTGAATCATTGTGTTGAATTCTCAATTGATATATAAGTACTGATGCAACTAACACTGTTGCAAGACCAGTTATTATTTGTGATATTACAACTAAATCCATTATCTATTCAAACCTAGTAGTAGTTATTTGTTCTGGAATAAAATCAGATATATCTTCATGATATATTTCTTTATAAATATCATCCCATATTTTCATTATTTCAGGATATTTACTAATTGCTCTTTTATGATAATTTTTATAACAATGAGCAAAACCCTTTACTCCAACCATATTTCTGGCTTGATGTTTTATTATTTCATCAGTTATTTCTAACACACCCTCATCTCTTAATTTCAATTGGTCTTGAAACCAGCCCATATACTGCCTGTAGTGATTTCTAAATCTATATCTCTCATCATCAGACTTAAGGTTATTCCAATCTAATGAACCTCTTACCCATATCTCTGCAAACTCTTTATTAGTAACTGTTTCTTTGGTTATATCTTCAAATCTTTGCCTAAATTGATTTATAGAATTGCTTACTGAGTCTTTGTGTTGAATAGATAATTGTTGATTTTGTTTCTTTAGTTGAAATACAAGAACTAAAGCAACTATCAAAGTTGCTGTTCCAGTTATTATTTGTGCTATTACTACTAAATCCATATAAGTTGATTATTTTTCGTAGGGATAAGTGGATTCAGTTTCTTCTAATCCATATAAACCCAATTCCTTATCTATTTCCCTAACAATTTCGTCTAATATTTTTACAGACTCTACATCTAATTGTTGTCTTATTGTAGATGTTCTATAAGCTTCTCTTATACCTGGGCTACTCGCTAAAATTTCCTTTAGATGAAGAGATTTTTCATATCCAGTTTCATCAGAATAAAAATTTTTCATTAAGGTAAGTTCTAAGGTCGATATAATCCACTGATGAAAAATCGTCCTCTCATGCCTATCCTTTAGTATTTTATAGTCATGCCTTGCATTGAAAATCATATCTCTGTATTTTTGGTTGCCTAACAAAGCAAAAGTAGCTGAAGTTCTACGTTCTCCAATTTGATTTTTTATCTGTTGGGCAAAATCTTTATGTTGTAATTTTAGCTGGTCATTTTGCTGTTTTAGTTGAAACAATAGAACTAATGCAACTAATAAGGTTGCTGATCCAGTTATTATTTGTGCTGTTGCTATTAAGTCCATATTAATTTCTTATAAAATAATTTAACTAAGAATAAAGAAAATTTGTTTCAATTATGTTAAGAAATACTTAAGATTTAGACAAAAGACACTTTTAGAAGCTAATTTCTTGGGTTCGAGTCATCTACAGTACACGACTCTCTAGTACTATTCTTCCCAATGAAAACTTGGCAAATCCTTAAACGATGAAATGATCTTCTCATGCCAAATATCTGATAGATTCATAAAATATGGAGTATCTAACCTGAGTTTATCTTTTAAATCTA
>JAZANE010000107.1:0-13279 GCA_036228785.1 Chloroflexota bacterium | reverse complement strand
AGTAAGTTTTTAACATCTATTACTACACCAACCATAACGCTTTCTCTAATAATTTTGTCAGCAGCTTCTCTTGAAGTATCTTTTATACTATTTTCAAACATTTTTGAGATAGCTTCTTCAGATATTTCAAGTCTTCCGTCTTCTTCTTCATTTGGGGTGTATGTCCATCTAGCTGTTATATTAACAATTACTGTTGTAACTAAAAAGCCTAGAACTAAACCTGATGCTAATCCTCCAATAGAATTAATTTTATCTCCAATACCAAAAGTAAGTTTTGAAATAATCATCTGGACAACTCCACTAAATAGCTGGACTCCCAAAAATCCTGCAATCAATAGAATTCCATAACCTATGACAGTAACAAGTCCATCACTTTCTAATTCTAGACCTATTGCATCAACGATCATTTGAGATAGAAGGCCTCCAATAACCATTGTTATTGCTACAAGGACAATATAGAGTATGTTCTTAATTAGACCCATTCTATAACCCAAAACTACTCCCAAAACTATGGGAGCTATAAGTATCCAATCATACCAAACCATTTTATTCTCCTTGTCAAACTTAGTCATTTAGTAATAATAAGTACTAAATTTGTAATTTTTGTGTTCTTAAATTATTTGTTTATGTTAATATATAATAAAAATTGTTGCTTGTGAAAATAATAACAGAATATAGTAAATAGAACAGTGTAGTACAAAATGACCATGTCTAAATTTAATCTTTCTTTCGTTAAACTCTCTAAGTTCTCACTAATTATATTTATGTTTATCACATTAGTTGTTGGAGTAGCAGACTCTCAAAAAGCGTCAGCTCAAATGCCTAATATGGGTGGAATGATGCAACAGATGATGGGAGCTATGGCTATGGACACAGTAGCTTCTGAATGTAGAACTAACCCAGGTACAGGTGAGGTTTTCTGTGAAGTAGATATGGATATAAGTATGATGTCTATGACTCAAACCTACTCCCCATATGAGTATTACGAAGGCCAAGGAGTTTGGTTTCAAGGTTGTATTATTCCAGGCCAACAATATGAAAATTTCGAAGCAGTTTGGGTCGAGAGACATTATATAGGCGATGCGGGACCTGCTGCTAAAGATCCAACTCAAAAAGTAACTAATGTATTCTTGAGAGGAAATATGCCTTTTGAACCAGGAACTCAAAAAGCAAGATGTAAATACCAATTCTTTCTAAACGATTCTCCTTTGGTTCAACCTGGTGGGCCATATCATAATGCTCAATGGGAGGCTGACCAAGAAACTCAAAGAATGTTTGATGAAGCAGACAATATTAGAAGAGATGCCGAAAGAAGAAGAGCAGAAGAAGAATTATTAAGAGCAAGAGAACAGGCAGAACTTGAGCTACAGATGGCTGAAGAAATGAGAAAACAACAAGCTGCTCAAAACCAGGGAAATAATCAAAGTTTTGGAAATATTTTCGGACAAGGTCCAGTAGGTAATATATTTGGTAACCAGTTTCAGCCACCACCTGATAATGAAGTTCCAGTTGGGCCTTTTATAAATCTTACAAAAATAACAACCGAAGACAGATGGAAGGTTATGGAATGTATTGCTAATCAGATTGAGTCTGGTTATGGAATGTCATTTGAACAGGCTTATATGGATTTTGCATTTCCTATTGGTGTTAGGTCTCTTGAAGAACCTGATTTTTACTATGAATCAGTTATTAATTGTATGCAATTAAGTTACAGTAAATTACTAAGTGGTGGATGGGGAGCTGATAGACAAGAGGAATCATCTACAGGTACTGCTCCAAGAGCAGATTTAAATGCTATGATCGAAGCATGTTTAGTGCCACATCTATCTGACAGTTTAAACATCCCTAGAAACGTAATTATGGATGATATAGTCACTGTTGAAACAGGAAAAAGATCTATTTCTTATGAAGAAATGCTAGCCGCTTATGATTGTTGGTATCATTGGGATAGTAATATCAGGCCGAATCCAAATAATTCTCAAGGTTATTTCCCCCTTCAAAGCGACTTACTAATTACTTACATTTTCGGTGATCAAGAAATTCAAGGTCAGGCTTGTATGATTGATTCTGTAAGCGATGCTCAAGGAATGAGTAGGCCTCAGGCAGAAAGAATAGTCAGTGATCTAGTTAATTTTGCTGTAGGGAGAAGTGATCAATGGGGTTTCTTAGAAAGTGATGCTAATCCAAGTCATAAGAATGAAGTAGTAAATAGAGTTATAGGCTGTAATTATGAACTTGAATGGCTAAGAGACTATCTTAGCTCTGTTCAAGGTAATTTTGGTGGAAATAATAATTTCACTTTAGAATTTAATGTTCTAAGAGAAAATTGGATTAGAGACTGCGTCCTAAGTCAGATAGTTGATGATTCAGGAATAGAAAGTTCCCAAGCAGCAAATATGTACGAAAATATAATCAAAGGGATGATAGATCACGATGATCCTACAGAATATTACAATAGACCACTTGCTGAAGATTGGAAAAATGCATTTATAGATTGTTCAAATGATGAGATTGACGAACTACCTATGAATGCTTGGGATCCATACTTAAATCAATATACGGTATCTTTGGAGTTTTTTGAAGATAGGTATACAACATTAGGATTAACTCATTTAGATAAATTTAATGAAAATGATACCTATGATGGAATCAGAGAATGTATTGTAACTTTTTGGAGAGATAATGGATTTGGTGGTAGACAATCTGAAGATGCTGCTGATGATGTTATAGAGTCTATTTTCTTCACAGGAAAAGAAATACATGAACATCCTATGGTGGGAAGAATGATTGGACAAATGAGCACTAACGACCCTCTTATTATGGTTCATGACTGTTTAGGTTTTTTGGACGAATTTGAATGGGTTCCAAATTCTGGAAATCCTGGTTATGATTACCAGCCAATTGGAATAAGTAATATTTTCACATCAGGTCGAGATTCCCTAAAATCAGCTACTGATTTTAGGCAAACTATTCAAACTAATAATTCTAACAGAGGTAATAATCCCGGAAATATGGTGCAAGGTTCACTATCTGGTGGAGGAGCATTAGAAAATATGAGAATAGAGCTAGTAAATATGACTAGAGGATCTAATGCAGAAGATTGCTTAGTATCAAACTTAGCTAGAGTGAAAGGTGAAACTGAAACCTATATTAAGACTTCGTACATTGAAAATCTCCTGTGGGATCCAAGATCAAGACCTACAAATAAAGAAAGAGAAGCTTTATCTAACTGTGAATCTCAAATAAGAACTGCTACA
The DNA here is from genome assembly GCA_036228785.1 of Chloroflexota bacterium. GTDB lineage: Bacteria > Chloroflexota > Dehalococcoidia > Lucifugimonadales > Lucifugimonadaceae > TMED-70. Next base: position 10,022 of record JAZANE010000107.1, on the reverse strand, counting down.
CAAGGTAGAGGAGGTTTAGATGCTCTTCTCAAATTAGGAAGGTCTCAAGATCCAGATTATTTAGATACGCCAGATGATTCTCAAAGAGCATGTATGATTAATGAGTATGTGACTACCTTTGGTTACATGATCGAGAGTTCTGGTGGAAATCCAGATGAAGCCGCATCTAAAGCTGTTGCTGAGTTTTCTATGCCAGGATCTTATAATGGTATGCATCCTATAGTTGGAGATAAGGCTCCTAACTTAAGGCCTCCTTCTGCTATTGAGTTAGATGCAATAGCAAGCTGTAAATTAGTTGACTTATATGTTTATGAAGGATCAAGGCTAAGGAAGCTTATTCCAGGCGTAGATACATCAGATTTGCCAATTGGTGACGTTGCATCTCCTACTGGATTAGCAATTATAGGTATAATGATAACCTTGTTCTTCTCAGTATTACAAATGATTAGGGGTAAATAATGACTACATCAAGAACACCATATGGATTTATGCTATTTGTAAGATTAATAGTAAGGATGACAATAGCCTTGCTAGTGTCGATACCAATTATAGCTCTGGGAGGAATATTACTAGTATATTCCCAAACAGATGGCACTGTTCCAGCTTGGTCTGGTATAGCTGCAATAGTAACTGGACTTGTACTCTTAATATTAGGTTTCTACATGACAGCTGTAGGTTCTTTTCCGTATCCTAATTTAGGCGAAGGAGAAGAAGTAAAAATAGAAAGACATCCTACCATGAAACCAGCATATGCAAGAATATTTATTAGTATTCCATTATTTATTGTTACTGCTGTTCTATATGCTGGTACAGAACTTGCTTATATTTTCCCTTTCGTGTCATTTATGTTTGGTTTATGGTTCTTCTTTAAGGGCGTAATGAGATATTTTAGAAATCTTCATATTACATATATTGTTACTGATAGAAGAGCTATTTATATGTATAAATTCTTATACCTTCATACCAATGAAATTCCAGTTGGAAGAATAGTTCAAATTTCTGAAAAAAGAACTTTGATTGAGGCTTTGTCTGGAAGAGGAACAGTAGTTGTTTCCTCGGGAATAGGAAGTAGAATGACAATTAACATGGAAGAAATTGATAACCCAGGAGCTGTTGCAGAAGCATTGAGAAGTATGCTTCCTTCAACACAAAATAACTAGGAGGTTGAATTATGGATATCGGATTATTAACTAGTGTAGTTTCAATACCAGTGATTGGAGCTTTAGGAACTGTTGCATGGAGAATTCAAGCTACAATTACTGCTAGAAAACAAAGTGAAATAGACTCTTTAAAAACTGAAATAGATTCAATTAGAAATATACATGCAGAACAAATGTCTCTAATGAAGGAAAAAAATGATTTATCAGTTGAACAAATTGAAACTATTGTTAATACACGAGCTAAGGAAATTTCAACCAGTATCGAAACAACCTACTTAGGTACTATTAGAAAATGGAAATCTTATGGAATAGTAGGTATTACTTCTGCTGTAGGTATGGCTATATTTGTTCTTGGTTTGCTTTTTGCAATGTTTCCAAGATCTGCATCTGATAACCCAGTAATGACTCTAACAAATGCAGAAAACGTTACCAAAGAAATTACTAAATTTGGTCTCCATAATCACTCAGAGGCTGGTTCAATACTTTTCGCACACGGACCAACATTTATGTGGGGAACTATTGTAGGATCAGTTATTTTGGCAGTTTCACTTGGATTCATCTTAGTGAATTCATTTTTCAAACTCAAAACTCCTTCTGAAGAAAACAATATTCAATCATCAGAATCAACCGATTCAGCAGAGGTATAGTTTGTAGATGGATAAAAATACACAATAAAAGAAGGGGATTTTGTACTTATTTCTCCGGATGCAGATCATTACTTTGAAAACACTGGATCATCTATCTTAAGTAGAGTAACAATTAATCCTATTATAAGCGAAGATCATTTAGGATAAAAATTATTTATATATTTTCCAAATAAATGCTGGAGGTATAGTTAGTGGAGTAAATCCTTGAAGTCTTTTTGAGAGTCCAAACTTCTTAATTATACTCATAGGAAAAGAACATCTTATAAAATAAGTTATCTGAAAAAATTTTCCATTTTCAGATAGATTTTCTACAGATAATTCACAAATTTTTTCTCTAGTATTTTTATCTAATGATACTAACGGAATTCCAGAAACTATAATATCAATTTTTTTTCCAAATCTTGTTTGAAATTTATCTAAAAATGAAATTGCATCTTCATTGTAAATATTAGCATTAGGAAATTTTCTTTTTAGTATCTCAGAAAATTCTTTATTTATTTCAACTAAAAATAAATTTTCATGCTTTAATTTTTTATCTATTATGGATTTTGTTATATGACCCGTACCAGCTCCAAGCTCTACTACAGTAGAAATTTTACTTGAAATTTCTGAGGCCATGATATTTGATGCGAATCTTTGAGTTGGTAACACAGCACCTAGTACTAAAGGATAACGAATCCAATTTTTTAACCAAATTAATATTTCATTCTTAGAGAGTAGCAATAATCAGTTCAATCCTAATTGTTTACTAATTTCCTTATGATGAAAATCTGCATCTCCAAAAGATAATTTTTGGTGTTGCATTTTTCGTGTAAATACTTGCAAATCATAGTCCCAAGTATATCCAATGGCGCCATGTAATTGATGAGAAATCTGACATATGTCATGAAAAGCTTTAGACACATAAGCCTTTGATCTATTAACATCAATTTGTGATTCCTCAGTTTTAGAAAGTTTCCAAGCTGCTTTACGAGCAAATTGAGTTGATACTTTTGTTAGAATTGCCATATCTGCTGCATGATGTTGAACTGCTTGAAAAGATCCTATAGGTCTGTCAAATTGTTTTCTATCTTTTATATAATCTAGAGTCATATCCATAACTTTTGATGCTGCACCTGACATTTCCGAAGATTTACCTGAAGCCCCATAATTTATTACTTTTGATAAAGTAGACCACCCTTCTCCTGCTTCACCTAAAAGCTGAGAATTATCCACTTTTATCTCGTTAAAGTTTACCTTGTATAGCTTTTCACCACCTATACTTTCCATTTTTTCTATCTCTATTCCTTCAGTATTAGAAGGAACTAAATACAGGGAAATTCCTTCACTTTCATTAGATTTAGAAGCAACAATAAAATAATCAGCTCCAACTGCATCATTTACAAATAGTTTTTCACCATTTATGATCCAGCCATTATCATTTTTATTAGATGTAGTAGATGTTACTTCACTCTCATCAAAGTTACCTGTTTTTTCATTAAAGGCTAAGGAAATTCTTAAACTTCCTGATGCTATTTTTGAAAGAAGGTCTTTTTTTTGTTCTTCTGAGGCTGATAAAAGCAGTGTTTGGGCACCTATTACTGAGGTACTAAAAAATGGACCTGATAATCCTACTCTTCCCATTTCTTCAAGTAAAATTGACATATCATCAAAATCAAAACCTGAACCACCATACTCCTCAGGTATCATAAGACCTAACCAACCCATCTCAGACATATTTTTCCATATCTCATCAGTAATGCCAATGTCATCGGATTCCATTGCTCTTATGAAATCCATAGTACAATTTTCTTCAAGAAAATTTCTTGATGATTCTTGTAACATTTTTTGTATTTCTGTTAATCCTAAATCCATACTTATTTCGCTTTCAATTTATCTTCTCTAGGTAAACCCAATCCTCTAGTGGCAATAATATTTTTTTGTATTTCTGTTGTTCCTGCAAAAATTGTATATGCTGTTACGGTTAGTTGTTGATTGAGGTACTTTCCATCAAATGGAGCATGAGAGTCAGAGAGTTGTCCATATAATCCAGAGAAATCAGTCCCAATTTTAGCAATTTTCTGAGCTAGCTGAGTACCCAAGATTTTAGCAACAGAACCTTCAATACTAGGAACTTCTCCTTGAGATTGTAAATAAGCAACCTCATATGCTACAAGTCTTGCTGCCTCTATTTCAAGATCTAGATCAACCAATGTTTTATTAATATAAGGGTCATTGATAAGAGGAATTCCAAGTGAGTTTTTATTATTCTTAACAAAATCTACTATTTCTTCAAAATTTCTTCTGGCAGCAGCAGGATATTCCACACCAGATCTTTCAAAATCTAATAATGTTGCAGCAATATACCACCCTCTATTCAATTCCCCTATTAGCGCATCTTTAGGAATTTTAACATCCTCGAAAATCACTTGATTGAAATGATGCCCTCCAGCCATATTTATTATTGGTTTTACTTGTATATTTGAATCTTTGATATTTGCTACAAAAAAGCTTATACCTTTATGCTTTGGAGCTGTTGGATCGGTTCTCCCTAGAAAAAATATCCATGTAGCTTTATGAGCCATTGATGTCCAAACTTTTGTGCCATTTACAAGCCAATGATCTCCTTTATCTTCAACTTTTAGTTTTAGAGATGCTAAATCAGAACCTGAGTCTGGCTCTGAATATCCTTGGCACCATTGAACTTCCCCATTTGCTATGGGAGGTAAGAATCTTTTTTTCTGTTCTTCAGTACCATGAACCATCAATGTTGGACCTAACATTTTAGCACCAAATCCATCTCTTCCAGGCATTCTATGATAAGACATTTCTTCATTGAAAATAACCTGTTTCATATAAGAAGCTCCCTGACCACCATATTCCTTAGGCCAAGCCATAGTAAGCCAACCTTTTTTAGCTAATTTTTTTCTGATTTCTAGAGAATATTCAAAGTCATCTCCAGTCTCATCAACACCCTGCCATTCATTGAAATCAACTGATATTTCATTTCTGATCCATTCTCTTAATTCATTCCTGAAAATCTCATCTTCTTTGGTAAATTCGTATCTCATTCAAAACCTTACTGAATTATTTTTTTATAAGTCTATTACTTAAATAATAATTATCAATTTTTAAATGATTGAATTAAGACCTTATTTTCTTGTAGAACCAATTAAGGAATGTAAATGGGAAAAATATAAGATTATAAAGCTTTCTTATTCCAACAGATGGAGTTGATCTACCTTTCCACTTTATATCGCCGTCAAAAGATGAAAGAAAAGATCTATATCCACTAAATAATAAAACTAGCATTGCAAAGGGATAAAGAAATGAAGAAAATATACTCATTGAAAAAGATTTAGATGATAAGAGTGTTGAAGAAAAAATAAAAATAATTGATAGTAAAGAAATTATAATATGCTGAGCACTCAACTCTATTTCAAAAAAATAAGCAATTAGATTTAGCCAAGGCACATAAAATAATAAGATAAGTCCAAAAAAAGCTAAAATGAAAATTAAAATATTATACCTAAATGTTGCAAATATAGATTTAGCATGACCATCTACTGCCTGAATAGCAGACTCATAACCTTTAGTTTCAATCAAATGTGTACCGTCTAAAATATCTGAATTAAACCCATTAGATTTTACTGATCTAGCCAATTCAAAATCATCTAGAACCATACTAGATATTTTTTTATGACCTCCAGATTTTTCATAAGCTTCTCTATTAAATAGAAGAAATTGTCCAAATCCTGCAGCAAAAATTCCAAAAGGTAATTTTTTTGCCAGGTAAATTGGAATCCAAGAAAGTATGAACCAGGAGACCATTATCCAAATAAGATAATCAGTAAAATTTAAAATTTTTCTTTTTGGAACTAAAGTTATAAACTCTAAATTATTATCTTCAATATGCCTTAAACCTGAAGAAACAGCATAATTTATCAATTTAGTATCTGCATCAATAAATAATAAAAAGTCACCTTTAGATTTTTGAAACATTTGATGACAAGCCCAATTTTTTCCTGCCCAGTTATCGGGTAACTTCTTACCCTTAAGCGATTTTATTTTTGAATATTTTTTAGATAATTTATCAATAATTTTCCAAGTATTATCAGTTGAATTATCATCTATAAGTAGAAGTTCAAAGTTCTTATAATCTTGATTTAATATTGACTCTACCGAAGCTTCTATATTTTCTTCCTCATTCCTACAAGGGATAATTATTGTAATTAATGTATCGGTGTTTGGAGTAAGAGGTTTAGGCCTTTGAAATGAAAATAAATTAACACTTGAAACAATTACTGTATATCCAGAAAAAAATAAAATTAATAAGACTAAATTATCAAAAATTTCACTCAAACTTTACCCCAGTAAAATTTCTTATGTTTTTTCTTATCTCAGGAAGCTCTCGTAATTCTTTTTTGTGGTTATATATCATCATAATAGTAGCAATTACCCAAAGAAAAATAAATTCACTATTCGAAATATAGGATTTTGAAATAGATGTTGCTATCCCATAAATAAAAAAGCATAAATGAACTAAATTTACAGTCCATGCATCATTCTTTTGTATTGCAAAAAATATTGCTAATAACCCAAAAATTACTATAGCAGCCTCAAATTGAAATAAAGCCAACCACATAGCTGCTGTAACTGCTAATGCTTTTCCTCCTCTAAATTTTAAGAATGGTGAAAAAGAATGGCCAAAGATTGGCATCAAACTAATAAAAACAAGATTATAACCATTCAAATCAAAAAATCTTATTGCAATTGCAATAGGTAATATTGCCTTAAGGAACTCTAGGAACATTACTATTAAACCTACGTAAGCTCCTGCAGACTTCCAAGCATTTACTGCTCCAGGATTATTATCTCCAATTTCTCTTACATCTTTTCCAGATAAAATTTTGGTCAATATTACAGAGAATGGAATAGCACCACTAAAAAAAGCTATTATTGAAAATATTAAAGTTTCCATCTGTAGAATTCTATGAAATTATAATTTTGTACTTTTATATTACTAAATTAGATATGAAATCATATCTAATTTAGTAACTTTATTGACTATTATTTATACTCTGCAATTAGAGATAAACTTTCATTATAATTATCTATAGGAAGACCTACATATCCACCTTCTTCAGAAAGCATTTTTCCATTTTCTAGATAAAACTTTACAAATTCATATACTTCAGGCTTTGATAGCTCAGCATTATTGACATATATGTACATTGGTCTTGCTAAAGGAGCATATGATGAATCATTAATTGTTTGTTCACTTGGAGCGACACATCCTGCTCCTCCATCCACACTCAGAAGTTTTAATTGACTCTCATTTTCTATGTAGTATGCATATCCAAAGTATCCAATAGAACCTTTATCCCCAGACACACCCATTACTAAAACATTATCATCTTCAGATGGTGTGTAATCAGCTCTGGTTTTACCTTCTTCTCCATTTATAACATCTGTAAAATAATCAAATGTTCCTGAGTCTGTTCCAGGTCCATACAAACTCATTTCCTTATCGGGGAAACTTGATCGTACTTGATTCCAGTTATTTATAGTTGAACCTTGGTCCCAAATAAGTTTTAATTCTTCTGTTGTAATACAATCAATCCAGTCATTAGATTTATTTACTACGACTGATAGTCCATCATATGCAACTTCTAATTCAGTAAATTCTATTCCATTTTCTAAGGCAAGAGCAGCTTCTTTATCTTTTATTTCTCGCGAAGCATTAGATATAGCTGTTTCTCCAACAACAAATCTTTTCATACCTCCACCTGTACCTGAAATACCTACGGGAATTTGCACCTCTGGATTAGACTCTCTGAATATTTCAGCTGCAGCAACAGTAATTGGAAAAACTGTTGATGATCCATCAATTTCTATAGTCCCAGAAAGATCCGAATCAGAAGTATTTTCTTCAGTTGAACAACCAAAAATCATGATCAAAATAATAAAAATATAAACTGATAAATGTTTTTTAAATAAATTTTTCATTATTGCTCCTTTTCACTAAATATAATAATACAAAAAGAGCACCAAATTTTGGTGCTCTTTTTTGAAAGTAAAGGAGGAATATTTACTTACTTGTATTTAGCTATTGCAGCAAGCCCATCATCATACATACTTTGTGGTAAACCAACATATCCACCTTCACCAGCTAGCATAGGACCTTCTTCTAGATAGAATTTCACAAACTCGTAAACTTCAGGTCTAGCTAATTCTCCATTATTTACATAAATGAATAATGGTCTTGATAGAGGTGAGTATGATGAGTCATTAATTGTAGCTTCACTTGGAGCTATACATCCTGTTCCACCATCTATTTCAACAACTTTGATTTTTTCTTTGTTCTCAACATAGTAAGCGTAACCAAAGTAACCCATTGATCCTTTATCTCCTGCAACTCCCATTACTAGCACATTGTCATCTTCTGATGGAGTGTAGTCAGATCTTGTTCGACCCTCATCTCCATTGATTTCATCTGTAAAGTAATCAAATGTTCCGGAGTCTGTTCCTGGTCCATATAAGTTCATTTCAACATCTGGGAAGCTTGATCGTACTTGGTTCCAGTTGTTTATAGTTGAACCTTCATCCCAAATAAGGTTTAATTCTTCTGTTGTTAAACATTCAACCCAGTCATTAGATTTATTTACAACAACTGATAGTCCATCAAAAGCAACTGTAAGTTCTGTGAATTCAACTCCATTTTCAGCAGCAACAGCAGCTTCTTTATCCTTCATTGGTCTTGAAGCATTTGATATAGCTGTTTCTCCAACTCCAAATCTCTTCATTCCTCCACCTGTACCTGAGATTCCTACTGGAATTTGTACATCTGGATGAGTCTCTCTAAAGATTTCAGCAGCAGCAACTGATATTGGGAACACTGTTGATGATCCATCAATTTCAATTGTTCCTGAAAGTTCTTTTTCTACTTCTACATATACTGTTTCTCCAGGAACCTGTACTTCCTTAATAACTTCTACTTCCTTAATAACTTCAGTAACTTCTATTTCATCGTCATTTTCACATGCAACTACAGAAAACATTAGTGTAGCTAGCATTAGTATGGTGACAAACAATTTGTTCTTTAACATTTGTAATAATCTCCTTAATTTTTTTTACTACACGCTTACTATAGGAAAAATTAATTAGATATTTGTTAAGGATTGTTAAGAATATATAAAAATATATTAAATGAAAATTAAAAAATAAAAATTATAAGAAAATTTGGTGCTATTATTCACTAATCCACATACGTGGGAAGTCCATAGCGAACAATAGCATTTTCAAGTATATCCTAATACTTTATTTAGTAATGGTTTTCTAATATTATCTTTAGTGTTTACTCACTGATTAAATAGTTAAATTAAATTCAAAATAAATAATTTTTAAGAAATCTTAATGGAGCTACTTGAGTATAGAAAAAAAACGGTCTTGATATTCTTCAAAAAGATTCCAATCATTTAATTCTTTATGTAGATCTTTAGGTCTGACATTTCCCATCATTGCCTGATTAAATAATTCTTCAATTCTTTTTCTTACAGAAACAGGAATACCATTTTTTACCTCTAGCATTCCCGAACTACTTAATTCTTGAAAATTACTTTTTGCAGATGTTTTTGTATACTCAAAAATAAATTTTAATAACGAAACATCCCAGAGATTATTAATGCCTCTTATAACTGCATGATTAGTATCGCTACTAATTAATCTAGACTTAATTCTTTCAGAAACTTCTGCAGGGTTCCCTGAGACGATCTCTAGATCTGTTGATTCATTTTTATAGTTATACAACAACGCAGGTTCATTTTTTCCTAAAACCCTACCTAGTTCTTTTAGGAACTCTTTAGCTTCATCTCCGAAGCCAGACATTCTGTAAAGAAAATCATTTGTCACAACTTGAGGAGTTTGGGCAGTAACTAAGCCATGTCTTATAACAGACTCTTCTGATTTATATTCTGAAACTTCCTTGTACAAAGGTTCTGTAACAATATGATATCGTACTTTGGTTTGATTATATGTAGAAAGTGCATTCTTGGGAGTAAGAATAACTTTGGTGTTATTCATTACTAAATTAAATAAATTCACTATACTAAATTTCCTTAATATAATTAGATAATTTAATTATAACTAAATAAATTAATTTCCCAACTGTCTCAATCTTGGATCAAATCTATCTCTAAACCAATCTCCTAGAAAATTTAATGACATAACTACTAAG
>JAZANE010000106.1:0-8201 GCA_036228785.1 Chloroflexota bacterium | reverse complement strand
TCAAATCTAGCTGGTTGTATACTACACCTGTATATCTTTCTATCGCTTTAGAACATTTATTTGAAAATACACTTAAGTTTTTTTCTTGCAAGTCTTTACTTTTCTCTAATGAAGTACCATAAATTTTTTCTATTTCTTCATTTTTATCTTTTAGTATTTCTACTATTTCTTTTACCTGTTTAGAAAAAATAAAATTAGTATCATCAAACTTAGTTTCAGTGGTATTTTTTGAAGATTTCCCTTCACTAGGAGGTATTAGTATAAGCATTTTATTTTTTTAAGTTTTCAAAGTTTTCTATATTTATTTCATCTAATTTATCATAAGGTTCAAATCCTAGAACTTGACTGTAAAAATATAACTCTGATTCTAGTGATGAGATAATATTTTTAGATTGTCTAAATCCATGTTGCTCTCCTTCATACATAATTAATGAAAAAGGGATTTTTTTCTCTCGTAATCCTTCAGCCATAATTTCTGCTTGAGATGGAGGGACAATCTTATCTTCAGTTCCTTGAAAAATTATCATTGGACAAGAAAGCTGATCTGTAAAATTAATTGCTGATCTGTCATAATATTTTTGTTTTTCTTCAGGGTACTTACCTATTAATGATTCAAGATATTTTGATTCGAATTTGTGAGTATCGTCAATAAAAACTGACAAATCTGCAATTCCATAATAAGTAGCTCCTACTGCAAATCTATCATAGAAAGTTAATGCATTTATTGTTGTATAACCACCAGCTGAGCCTCCTTTAATGGCTGCTCTTTCAGAATCTACAAGACCTTTTTCAGAAAGATAGTCTACTGCTGCAATGCAGTCTTCAGTATCATATATTCCCCAATTCCCTTTTAGTGAATCTCTGAATTTTTTCCCATATCCTGTTGACCCTCTGTAATTTACATCTACAACAGCTATACCTCTATTAGTCCAGTACTGTATAGATAAATTTAAGGCATTACTAGTTGCACTTGTGGGGCCTCCATGACTTATTACTAGTACGGGTGGTTTTTCTCCTGATAAGCCTTGATATTTTTTATTTTTAGGTTTATAAAAATAACCATATGCGTTAGCATTTTCTGTAGTAGAAAAAGTAATTTCTTGTGGAGTGGAAATTTCTTCACTATCAATTTCTAATTTACTCGATTCTTTAATTGTCTTAATTTCTTTTTTTTCTAGATCTAAAGATACGATTTCACTATTTGATACTGGTGAAGCACCTATATACAAGGCTTTATTATCATAAAAGGTTAGATCTCCAATAGATGTATGTAAAATTTCTATTTCTTCAATTATTTTTCCTGAAAAATTTAATTTTCTGATTAAGCCTTTGTTTTTATTTTTTGAGGAACCTCTCAAATATATAAAATCATCTTTTACGAAATATGTTCTGAATCCAAACAACCAAGATGGGCCACCATGATCGGTTTCTTCATCTAATATTGTAGACTTTTTATTATCTGAATATTTTTTTAAGTTCCACCAACCTGACTCATCGCTTATATATATCAATTCACCAGATTCACTCCACTCAGGCTGAATAATACTTATATTTTTTGATCCATCAATAAACTTTTTTTCTGACAAACCATTTGAATCAAAATTTCCAATGAATAGTTCAGTTCCATCCCAAGGCATATTAGGGTGATCCCATTCAAGCCAGCAAATCTCATTGTTTATAGGATTTATTCGTGGAGAAGAATAAAAATCTCTGCCTGTGCATAAAACTATTGTCTGGTTTTTTGTTGTAGAAATGGCAACAAGTTCGTTTTTTGCTTCTCCTTTTTCAAAATGAGTTTCTCTTACGCAATATATCCACTCTTCATCATAAGATAGAGTTAAATCACTATATCTTATGGATTTTTCAAAAGGCGGTTCAATAGTTAGAGCAGATGTATTTTTCCCTTTAACAACATATATTCTTTGGTCTTCCCAATTGGTAAAATAAATATTTTTTTTACCAACAGCGAAAGACCCTCCTCCATATTCATGAACAGCATTTCGCGAGTTAAAATTTTCTGGAATAAGGTCTTCTATTTCTCCAGCACTATTTTGTTTAACTATGACATATCTTCCAGCTTCTTCTGGTCTTCCTTCTAGAAAATATACCTCAGAACCATTAGACCTTATTTCACTAAATCTTAATCCTCCTTCAATGATTTTTTGTGGAGTTATCTCAGATTCCCATGATCCATATTTAGATTTGATTTTTGAATTCATTTTTCACCTAGTTTATTTGAATTTTTTGAATATTTATTAATGTAAATTTTATTAAATTATAATAACCTATCTAGAGAAAAATTATTCTGGAGAGATAATGAAAAAAGTAACATTCAACGATATTCCAAAGATTGCTAGAAATGAAGCTTTATTTACAGATACTGTTTATGCGCAGTCAATTTTAGAACATGAAGATAGTGATAATTTCAATTTTGCCATAGTTAATTTTCCTAAATCTGCTCGAACAAAATTTCATATCCATTCAGGGGATCAAATTTTGATCATTACTGAAGGAGAAGGTATGGTTTGTAATGAAGAGGTGGAGTTAAGTGTTCAAAAAGGAGATATGGTGTTGATCAATGCAGGAGAAAATCATTGGCATGGGGCAAAACAAAATACTACTATGTCACATATAACGATTACTGTCAGCGGAAGTACAACTGAAGTTACAGAAGACTAATTGTGTCTTCTGAGTTATTCTGAGGCTTGAAAATGTGCATAAATTTTGATTTGAGCCAATTTATGGGGTAGATTTTTAATTTTTCTAACAACACACAATAGTAGAATTCTATAATAGCCAAATCTAGAAGCTTTAGAATTACCCTAATCTTCCTTCCCACTCTGGATTATTCTTATAAAGACTTAAAACTTCGTTGAATTTAAACTCTGAGTCGTCCTGAGGTTTAAAATTCAAGCATTCTCTTGCTGATTCTAAAGACCAAAATCTTCTTGTATTATTGCTTACTCCGTAAACAACTAAAAATGGAACGTCTTTTATATTGCCTACTATTTTTTCAGTACTAATAGATTTATCAAAAAGTTGAGATAAATCTCTTTGACTAACGTAAGCACCTAAGTGTCTTTTTAAGTTTGGAATCCCTTGACCCTTTTTGCCTGCTATAAACTTATTATCTGAGATATCGGGGGTAATTTCTCTTGGGAACCCTATTCTTACATGAACAAATTCTAATTTTCTACCAAATTTACCGGAGGCATATGGTATGGATAATAACTCATATGAAGCTTTAGCCCATCCGTAAAAATTATCAGAATAAGGAATTAAGTTATTTGACACCATATCTCTAATATTATCGTGTATCTCATTATGCTCATACCAGTCTGCTGCATGATTCGAAGAAGCAACAATTACTCTTGAAAGATCATTCTTAAATGCTGATTGATAAACTTTATTTGCCATAAATACATTTTGATGCTCCGTATCAAAAGACTCTATTTCTTGTTTTAGGTTGTTGGGGTCTCTTGTTTTTTCAGGTCTTACGTATGCAAGATGAATTATTGCATCATGGTTTTTTGTTATGTCATTTAATTCAGAAAGAGAAGAGTTGCAAATATCAAACTTAATTGTTTCAGAACTATGTGTTTTCTTAAAATCTATATCTACAAGGGTTAATTTATACTTAGTTTCCAAATGAGGAATTATTCTTGATGCTACATATCCATCTGCTCCAGTAATAATTACCTTTTTCATAATCAATCTTCCTTTTTGGGTCCAAATTCTAAAATTTTCATTACTGGATTATTGTCTAAGTTATAAAGACTATGGTCACCATTCTTTTTTAATTCTTTCCAATAAAGTTCTACCATCATTTGTCTTTGTTTTTTATGTTTTTCTGAGTTTATAAGATTATTTATTTCATCAGGATCAGACTCAAGGTCATAGAATTCATCATAATCAAACCCATTGAAAATATACTTCAAGTTTTTGTACCATAAAACTCTTTGCTTTAATTGAAGTCTAGTACCATCATACTCAGAAAAAGATTTATCTATAGTGTTAACTTCATCTGTACAAAGAATTTTTTTGAAAGATTCTGAGTCAATATTTTTTATTTCTTTTTGATCTAATAAATCTAGTATTGTAGGACATAAATCCATACTTGATACTAAGTCATTAGATAGTTTATCTTTTTGGATTTCAGGACCAGAAATAATCATAGGTATCCTATAGATTTCTTCAAATGCAGCTAAGTTTTTAGCGTAAATTCCATGTGAAGATAACGCTTCACCATGATCAGACGTAAAAATAATTATCGTATTGTCTAATTGGCCTTTTTCTTCCAGTAAATCTATTATTTTTCCATATTCATTATCTATTTCAGTCACCATCGCATAATAGTTTTTGATACATTCAATATGGTCTTGTTCTGTCATGTTTTCAAATACTTTTTTCCCTCTTCTATAAATATTTGGCTTATCCATCATGTCATCGCCAAATGATTTTGGAAGAGATATATCTACATTTTCGTACATGTCATAGTATTTTTTTGTAGAAATAAATGGATCATGAGGTTCTATAACGGAAACAAAACATGCCCAAGGCTCGCTGCTTATTTCTTCAGAGATGAATTTCTTGGCTCTATTCGATACCAAACCCACAATTCTTTGGTTTGTATCAAGTTTTGAAATACCATAAAAAGGAGTGTTATCATAACCTGGAGGATTATCTATAAAAAGATGAGGTTTACTAGTATCAATACTTTGTTTGTGAACCTTATTTGTTTTATCGTACTCATCATTAGCTTTATCTTGGTAATTATAGGTATCCCATCCAAAATTATGCAGTTTATTAGTTCTTTCTACATGCCATTTTCCAAAGTAAGCCGTTTTATACCCATCTTCTTTCAATCTTTGGGCCCAATGTTCTTTATCTGTTCTAAGGTTTGATTGGTCCTCATCAACTGTATGGGTTACAGTGGTTACCCCATGATTATGTGGCAGCAGGCCGGTCATTATGCTTGCTCTTGCAGGGGAGCAAACAGGATTTGGAGTATGCGCCCTTTGAAACTTTACTCCATTTCTAGCTAATTTATCTAAGTTTGGAGTGATGCATGGATTTTCTTTTTCTAATACTTGACCATGCATTTGATCAACCATCAGAAATAATAAGTTTTTCTTCATGATACAAATGGATTTATTTTTTCGTAATTTCCTCCAACGATTTCTTTTGATTCAACTGATAACCAATCTTCAAGTAAATCTGAATATAATCCTCTAAAATCAAAGTTGAATTTTAAGTCCCCTTCTACTCTTTCGCTTGGATCAAGAGAAGGATATTCGTTATAGTGACCACCTTTTACGCTATCACCAATAAGAAAAGAAACTCCACCTGATCCATGATCTGTTCCTGTTCCATTATCGTCTACTCTTCTTCCAAACTCAGAAAATATGAAAACTACTACTTCTTTTCCTTTATTATGTTCTTTTAGATCTTCAAAGAATGCTCCTAGAGCATCTGATAACTGCTGCCATAAAAATTCTTGTAAAACAACTTCATTAGTATGTGTATCAAATCCTCCGTGATTAACATAAAAAATTCTTGTTCCAAACCCAGCAAAATGAACTTGAGCTACTCCTTTTAGTTGCTTACCTATATTTGTATTTGGGTACTCTACTTTTGAGCTATATAATTTCGGAGCTTCATTGATAATATCAGCACCTTTAGCAGCATCTAGCCCTGTCTTACCTAGATAATCCATTGTGAAATCATTTCCCATTACAGGTGTATAAAATCTTTTGAATGTTTCTAATGCTTTATTTTTTTTACCATCATCTTCAATAGAAGTAAAAAGTCCATAATTATTAATATCACCTACTGAAGTTACAGGCACTCCTGGAGCAACAAGAGCTCTTGGTAAATATTCGCTGAAGTTTACTGCGGTTACAACATTTTCACCAGATGGATCAATATCTTTTATTGCTTGCCCGAGCCATCCTTTTGTTCCAACTTTATTTGGCTCAGCAGTATGCCAAATATCCATTGATCTAAAGTGAGATCTATTTGGAGTAGGGTATCCAACTCCATGTATGATAGCAAGATTACCATCATTATAAAATTTTTTCATTATACCCATACCTGGATTTAATCCAAGTTTACCATCTAATGGTATAATTTCTTCATCTTTAAGTAATATATTCTTTCTTGAGTCTCTGTATAAAGGATCTTCCCATGGAACAACACAATTTAGATAATCATTACCTCCCGATAACTGTATTGTCACTAAAACTTTTTCATTACACTCCATAATAATTCTCCATTTATTTATCCGATTTTATAAATTTGAACTCTATTTCTATTTGAATCTAAAACTAGTAAATTTTGCGTTTCGTCTACAACTACAGATGTTGGGTCCCAAAAAAAAGACTCAATTCTAGCAGATTCTTCATGAGGCTCAACTTCATCAACTTTAATGAGAGGCACAAAGGATTCTCTAGCTAATCTTTCGTCATTATTTGCATCAAGATATTCTTTTGCCCATTCAGATAAAGTAGCTTCTCCTCTTAGAAACCCGCAAAATTTGAAATTGTTGTCATAAATTTGAATTCTTTGCTTGCCCCAGTCACAAACATAGTAATAGTTATTTTTATCGATAGCGACATCAGAAGGTCTAAATAAACTCTCTTCCTCGTTATTACTATCTCCAAATTTGGCAAGAAAATTACCTTCTTTATCAAAAATTTGAACTCTTCCGTTTCTCCAATCAGCAACTAAAACTTTATCTCCATAAACTTTTATTCCCCATGGTTTATCAAACTCTCCTTCACCGTGACCTTCTTTACCCCAAGTTTTGATAAATTCACCATCAAGAGAAAATACTTGAATCCTATCATTCATATTGTCAGCTAAGTAAATATGATCTTTATCATCTATATCAATACCTGAAGGAAAGTTTATACATCCTTCTTTCTGACCTTTTGTACCCCATCTTTTTATGAAATTGCCATCTTTATCAAATATTGAAATTAGATTAGTATATTCATCTGTTATGTAAACATTGTCTTTTGAATCGAATGCTATTGAACATGGCCAATATAGTTCTCCAGGGTTTTTTCCAAACTTAGAAAATTCACCATAATAGTTGTTTTCAATATCACAAATTGAAATCCTTAATCCTGCGGTATGAAAAGCCCCACTTCTACTCACAACATAAAGTTTATTTTCACTATTTAGTGCTAGATCTCTAGGTAAATGAAAACCTCTTCCTCCAACATCTGCGGTGAACCCAACAGTATGTGAATAATTTACTTCTAAAGTGCTAATTATTTTTTTCATGTAAGTCCTAAGTCATTTGAAATTCTCTAGATGAAACTATCAGCTTTATTAATATACCCACGTATTCTTCATCAATCTTAAATTCATTATCATTTATGTAAGAAATCAGCTCTTTTTCAGTAGATTCATGTAGATCAAAATAGCCTAATTCTTGACAACTAATTTGTAACAAGTCTTCTTTTTGAGGAGATCTATTTAGAATTTTTCTTACAAGTACTTTATTTGAGTCTCCTAAAACATCAGAACAGAAGTTAATTCTTTCTATTACAGATCCTGTATTTATCCATTCTTCTCCACCTTGCCATCCTTCAACAGAAGTAGGATTTAATAATGGTTGCCCCATTAGTCCTGAACTGATAGTTGCTTTGTATACCTCTTCAGAAG
The DNA here is from genome assembly GCA_036228785.1 of Chloroflexota bacterium. GTDB lineage: Bacteria > Chloroflexota > Dehalococcoidia > Lucifugimonadales > Lucifugimonadaceae > TMED-70. The sequence continues at coordinate 527 of JAZANE010000106.1, read as the reverse complement.
GGATTTCAAAGCCTCCAGAAAGTCTTACTGAATTTACTACAAGCTCTGCTGGACTTTTTATTCTTTTATAGTAAATACTTTCATTTCTAAAATATTTCGACTTGAATAAATCTCTTAAAGTTTCCTTGATATTGTAATTATTTTTAAAGTAAGAATCCATAATAAAATTTACGGCATCTGTATTAATTGGTTCTTCATGTGGCCATTGAGGAACGGGTAATTCATCTTGAACGAAGAAATGATAAATATGTCTAGCTAAATATTTAGCAGTTGCTTTTTGTTTGCAAATAATTTTTACAATATCTTCTCCATTAAAATTACCTTTTTCACCTAGAAACTCTTTTTCACCAAAATCATGATCATTCTTATCGAATTTAAATTGCCATGCAACATAGCCAAAAGGTCTTGCTGTATTATTCCTCATTTTGATTGCCATATATGGCATATTTTCAACTGTCCAACCTGTAAAAGCTCGTGAGCATTCCTTGATGTCTTCTTCAGAATAATTTCCTACACCCATCGAGAAA
>JAZANE010000105.1:0-12258 GCA_036228785.1 Chloroflexota bacterium | reverse complement strand
ATTATTTCTCCATATGGATTTCATATTAAATCAAATGAAAAAATTACAGGTGATTTTGCAAAATCAGAAAGCGGTGCAAGATGGATTTCTAAATCTATTCATACTAAAGATGAGCTATATGAAAATAATAATGACTTGAACATAGATGCATTTGTTATAGGTACAATTTACAAATCAAATTCACATCCTAATGGGCCAACTTTGGGTATTGAGAAATTTATGGAATTAGTTAGACTATCAAAGAAACCTGTTATCGGAATAGGTGGAATCAATTTACAAAATATAGATGCTATAAAAAAATCAAGTGCTATAGGTGTAGCTATGATAAGTGAACTAGTAAATACAAATAATTTAGAAAAAACTATCAACAAATTAAAATATTACTATGATTAAAATCTATCTAAATGGAAAAGAAAATAAGATTGAAAAAAACAAAACTATTAATGATTTATTAGATTCTCAGGGGTTAAAGGAAAAAATGATTGCTGTAGCTATCAATATGAAAATAATTCATAAAAAGGATTACAACAAAACAATCATTATGGAAGAAGACAGAATAGAAATAGTCAAACCTGTTGGTGGAGGATAATTCTACTCAGGCACTACACAAACTACTCCAAAGTTTCCAGTATCAGCATCTCCACTATATAAAGACCTATATTGAAAACAACCAGGAATTGTAAATTCTCTTGAGTACGTCCATTGTTCTGGCTGTTTATCAAAAGGCCCTTTGTTGAAAGCACCCGAATCCCACATATCTTCTTGTCCTTCGTCAGATGTTGATGAACTTGCAGCACCTTTAGGATTTAACCAACTAACAGTTGTTCCTTGTTTCACTTTTACTGTCTGAGGTTCCATAACACCACCTTGACCAATATTTATCTCAACTATACCTTCTAAAACTGGACCTTCAGGCATCTCAATATCAATTAATTCTTCTTCCTCCTCACACAAAGAACCTATACATGCTGCTTCTCCTCCAGCCTCAGCAGTTGCAGTTAATGACATCGCTACTTTTTCAGCAGAAGCGGCAGCATCTTTTCCAACAGCTTGGGCTGCTGCTGTAAAAGAGCTTTCACATTCAGTTACCCATTTTGCTTTTTCAGATTCTGAAAGTGTATCATAAACAATACCTTGCTCAGCTGTACATTCAGTTACTTCTGCAACAGCAGTTGCAGTTGCATTACCTATCATATTCTCTGCAGTTTGAGTTTGAACAATGTTTGTGAAAGAACGTGTATCACCTCCACACCCGAATATTACTACAATTGAAATCAATAATAAAATTTTTTTCATATCAGCCTTCTTAATCTACTTGTCTCAATCTTGGATCTAATCTGTCCCTTAGCCAATCTCCTAAGAAATTTAATGCTAGAACTACTAAGAATATAGCTCCGCCTGGTACCATAACTTGGTGAGGAGCTATAGCTAAATAGTCCCTACCCTCATTTGTCATAACACCCCATGCTGGTGTAGGAGGTTGAATTCCTGCTCCAACGAAACTTAATACTGACTCAGCTAAAATTAATCCGCTTGTATTAAGTGTAGCCACAACAACTGCTGTATTAAGTACACCAGGAAGGATATGTTTATACATTATTCTGAATGCAGTAGCTCCATTTATTTTTGCTGAAGCTACAAAATCTAACTCTCTAATAATTAGTGTTTGAGCCCTAATAACCCTTACAAAACCACTCCATGCAATTAAAGCAAGAACTCCCATTAGAACTTCTAGACCTCTTCCAAAAATTAGAGTTACTACAAGAGCAACCATCAGGAATGGCAAAGCATACCAAATATCAACGAATCTAGTAATAAATTCATCAACTAGCCACGGACTAAGTATCGCAACTCTTCTTTTTTTACCCTTATAGGTCATCCAAAATCCTATATTTGGTTCGTAGCGATTAGCTGTGTATCCAGCAATAAGGCCTAATGCAACACCAATTGTCATTCCTGCTACAAGAGAAATACCAACCACCATCATAGAAATTTGAGCACCATGCAACAATCTACTAAAAACATCTCTTCCAACATGATCATTACCCAAAAAGTGGTAGCCGTCAGGCCACACATCTAATAATTTAGTGTCAGTTCTTATTACTTGAACATCTAAAATTATATTGTCATTCTGACCGTCGATAATATCTTCATTTGTAATAATTTCAAAACTAAGGATTGCTCCTTCTTGTGTAATATTACTAAACAAAATATCTGGAGTATTTGGAGTGTTCTCATTCCAAGCAATATCATTGTTGTATGAACCATCTTTTCCTATATCAAAAATTTGGTTATCTGTAGGTAATTCGTATGTTGCAATAAAAGTAGAACCGGCTGCAATATCAGAATCAGTTAGATCTATTCCGCCTTTAGGTTTTGTAGGAAATTTAATATCTACTGTCCCTGGAAGATTATGCCTTGCCCTGACATCACCAATATCTCTCTCGTAAGGAGCCACCGATGGACCAATAATAGCAGCAATTACCAGAACAATTAAAATCACTGCTGGAAATACAGGGTATCTTCTAAAAAAAGACCAAGTAACAAACCAATATTTTAATGGGTTAAATTGTGAACTAGTTGTTTCAGTAGCCATAAAATGTTCTCCTTACTAATTCAATCGAACCCGAGGGTCAATTATTGTGTATGCAATATCTGCAATGGTTGCAAATATCAAATATATCAAAATAAATACAAATACTGTTCCCAACAAAAGAGGGAAGTCATTGTCATTTACTGCCCTATATAGTGCATCGTAACCAATTCCTGGCCATGAGAAAATAATTTCTACCACTAATGCACCGTTTAGCCATCCTGAGAAAATTAGAAGCGCACTTGTCACAGGAGCAATCAATGCATTTCTAAGAGCATGTTTGAAAATTACAGTTGTAAAGTTTACACCTTTAGCTCTAGCCAGTCTGATATACTCAGAGTCTAAAATTTCTAGCATAGAAGATCTTGTTAATCTCATTAGAGCTGCTGCGGCTCCCCAACCTAAAGCTATACATGGAAGGACATAATCCTTCACATCAAATTCAGGTTTTCTTCCACCTGCTGGTAATAAAGGCTCACCACCTGGTTGAATCCATTGGTTAAAAATATAAATAAGCACAAGTCCAGTAACGAATGGCGGAGCTGCTTGCCCTACAAGAGCGGCCCCTCTTGCAATATAATCCCAGAACGATCCTCTAAATACGGCTGCCACGACTCCCGTGGGTATTCCCAGTAAGATAGCAAAAATCCAACCTCCTAACGCTAATTCTAGTGTTGCTGGAATTTTAGCCATTACAATTTCTGTAACTGCCATTTGTCTTGCCAATGAGATACCTAGATCGCCTCTTAGGGTTCTTCCTATCCAGTCAATATATCTTTCATGGAAAGGCTTATTCATACCTAATCTTTCACCAAGTTTATCCCACTGTTCTTGGGTAATTCCATTTCCACTATCAGGAACAAATAAAAGTCTTGGATCATTGTGAAAATTAGTTAGGGTGAAAATAGCTAATGTAGCACCAATAATAGATAAAAATGAGGAAAATAATCTTCCTGCTAAAAATCTAAGCATAACATTCTCTTTTCTCTTACTTAATATACATGTATGAGCTATATAAATATAACTTTTTAAATAGTTGATTTGATAGTACAAAAAAAGTGGGAAGAAATAAAGTTTTCTTCCCACTTTTTATTAGTTAATTGAACTTTTAATCAACTATTAAGAATTTTTAGTCATTTAAAACTATTAATTCTGGGTTGTTAGAAACGTTAGCATAGTGTTGCTGAGGAGCACTCCATGACTTAATTCTGTCATTTACTACGATACCCTTAGGTACTTGGTAAACACCAGCATATTGTAGCCAGTACATACTGTAATCAACAATATCTTTGTGCATAGCTTTTCTCTTTTCAGCATCTTGTTCCATTAGAACATTAGCAACGCTTCTTGCTCCAGCTTTTGACTCAAATCCACAACCCCATGAAGGACGTGTTCTTGATGTGTCAACTGGTGGAATTGGCCAGTCTTCAGGCCATACGTTTGAGTGAACATCACAGTTCTTCAAAACTGGAAGATACTGTTCTCTTCTCTTCATTCTAGGTGAAATAACTCCACCATAGTCTTCAACTAAACCTGAGATTTCAATTCCAAGTCTTGCCCAGTCAGACATAACTGTATCAGCAACCTCAAGTCCTACAGGACCTGCTTCTGCTGCGTATGCTTGAAGAACTAGACCATTAATGTCTCTTTTACCATCAACTAGAGGATAACCAGCTTGGTCAAGTAGTTTACCAGCAGCCTCGATGTCTCCATCAGGAAGTTCGTAAATTACTCCACCAGTTTCACTAGTTTTGTTACCATAAGCGTCCCAAACACCAGTGTCTCTTGCAGGATCCCATCCAGGGTATTCTGGTCCCATGTACTCTGAGTAGATTGGTGTTCCGATTCCATTTAATAAAGAGTCGTTAATACCATTTCTGTCTAGAGCCGTAGAAAGGGCAAGTCTTACAAGTCTTGCTTGTTCCATGTCAGTCATACCTGCAGGGTTGTTAGTATCTGTATATTTTACAACAGATGAGTCTGTAGAACCTTCGTGGTATGAATCTTCTTGCCATGGGTCACCAACCCAAGCATAGTCTTCTGCATATACAGGAGAATCCCATGGGTTTAGTGCTTCACCAGTTCTGGCGTGAGTTTCTTCCCAAAGGTTTCCTGGGAATATGATTGATTGTCCAACATATCCACCTGGCATAGTCTCTAGGAATCTTAAGTCAGATGAGGTTGAAATTACGTCAGCTAGTAGTTTATAGTCAACTACAGCCATGTCTACTTCACCAGACTTTAACATAGCAACCTGAGTTTGTGATTCAGGAACCTGAATTACCTCAATTTCTGCTACTTGTGGGTTTGCTCTCCAGTGATCTTCAACAGCAAACACTGAACATCTGTCACCAGCAGTACACTCACCGTGTGCATAAGGTCCAGTCATAACAGCGTGCTTAGAAGCCCAGTCAGCTCCCATCATATCAACGTGGTGTACAGCACCTTGTACAGGAGCAGCACCTAAACAACCAAACTCAGATAGTGGTAAACAGAAAAATACTGGACTTACCAATCCAACTTCAAATGTTAAGTCGTCAACAACTTCGGCTTTTGTGAAAATAGCTCCAATGTCACCAGAATCTGGGTATGAGCTATCAGGGTTTACAGTACCGTTAACTGTATTAAACCATCTTACTCTATCTGCAGCAGTTACATAACCAAAGTCAGTATCTTCGTATCCTTTTGGAGATTGCCACTTCATACCTTCGTTAAGTTCGATAGTGACTTTTGTTCCAGCAGGGTCGATTGACCATGATTTTGCCATCTGAGGAGACATAGCATTACCTTTATCAAAATAGAAAAGGTGTTCTCCGATACCAATCAGGTCTGCAGCAGACCACTTATAAGGTCCTGACCATGGAGTTCCAAATACAGGGTTTACTTCATGGTGAGCTCTCACAAGTTTACCACTTGGACCGCTTGGTTTTGCGCTCGAAGATGAAGAAGCACTAGCAGCTTTAGTTGCTTTACTCTCAGCTTTTGCAGCAGGAGCAGCAGCTTTTGGTGCTTCAGGTTTGGCAGCAGCTTTAGGAGCAGCAGGTGCTTGTGGTGCAGCAGGTGCAGCTGATGAAGCAGATGAGGACGAATCAGAATCGCCTCCTCCACAAGCAACAACTAGTACCATTAGCATTGAAACAACTAGCAGTCCAGCTAGCATACCAGATTTACGTAGTATATTAATACTCATAAATTTTCCTCCAACACTTATCCACCAGAAATCCAGTGGATTTGTTTATTTTTTCACAGAAAAGCTTTAAGGAAGAAAATATCAACAAATGAATTAAATAAACACCAAGATTTTGGCTCCTGATTACCTAAAATCTAAAGCTAAATATAAAAATACTTGGGTCTTACCCTCATTGTTAAAAGTTCAATCCCCACAGTTATTTCTGCGAGTTGTACGTAGAGTATATATAATATTTGCATATGTCAATAAAAAAAAACAAATTTTTATTTGTTAAAAAAAGGTAAATATAAACTAAAATATGTATAAAATAAACCATCTAGAATTTAGGCAGTTCTCAGCTAAACATCATAATGCTACAAGAAATTGGCTTATCCCAATAATTTACTGTGAAAATTCAGAAAAATATGGTATTGGAGATGCCAGTTATTTAGGAGATGATTCAAGAGTTATTGATGAAATAAAGTATCTTTTTGAAAAATTCTATAAGGGCAATGATCCAATTGAAAATGAGACACTTTGGCTAAACGCATACAATAATTCAATGCAAAGAGGCGGTAGGATTTCAACCACTGCTCTTTCAGGGCTAGATATTGCAATCTGGGACCTAAAGGGAAAATTATTAAATCAACCTATTTATAACCTCCTTGGAGGTTCATTTAGAGAAAAATTAATGGTTTATGCTAATGGGTGGTATACGAATCCTGGTACTCCTAAACAAAATGCAGAAGAGGCAATAGAAGTAATAAAAATGGGTTATAAAGCTATAAAATTTGATCCATTTGGTCAAAAAAACTTCTACAGATTGAATAAAGAAGAGTTTTTTTTATCTGAGAAAAGAATTAGTGAAGTAAGAAAAGCAATAGGAGAAAATATAGAAATATTAATTGAAGGACACGCAAAATTCAATGTTATGAATGCTGTGAAAATTTCTGAAATGTTAAAAAAATACGATCCTTTATTCTTTGAAGAGCCTGTGTCTGAAGAGAATGTTTCAGAACTAATAGCTCTAAAAAAACAAACAAACTTATCATTAGCAACAGGAGAAAGATTATACACAAAATTTCCTTTTGTAAAATTAGTTGAAGATAATGCAGTTGATGTTTTGCAACCAGACATAGCTAATGCTGGAGGATTAACTGAACTGAAAAAAATATCTATAATTGCTGAAGGAAAGCATATTACAATAGCCCCTCACAATACATGTTCTCCAGTTGGAGCAATTGCAGAAATGCATCTTGGAAAAAATATTCCAAACTTCGAAATAATGGAATATCATGCAGAATTTTATTCCCCTCATTATTTTAAAGTTTTTGAGGGTTTCCCAAGACAAAAAGATGGCTATGTTACACTTACTGATAAACCTGGTTTAGGATTAGATTTAAACGAAAAAGAAATCTTAAAACATCCTCCATATAAGTCTACAGACGCTAAAGGTGGAGCAAACAAAACAATTTAGATAAGGAAAAAAAATGATAGAAAATACTATTTTGAAAAAAAATAAAGAAGGTAAGAAAGCTAATGTATTTGGATTAACTTTCCCCTCCCTAGAACTTGTAGAGTTAGCAGCCCATGCTGGATTTGATGCCATAAATTGTGATGGAGAACACGGTCTCTTTTCACCGGAAGCAATAGATAATATATGTAGAGTTGCGAATGGTTATGGAATGTCAGTTACAGCAAGAGTACCAGATAAGAGCCCTTACTGGATAAACTTATTTTTAGACAGAGGCGTGCAAGGGATAGTAGGACCTCACGTAGAAAGTAAACAAGAAGCACAGGATTTTGCAGATGCATGTTTATTCCCTCCCTTAGGAAAAAGATCATGGGGTGGAGGAAGAGGAACAGAATTTAATGATGACCAAAAACTATCAGATTATGGTGGAAAACTAAAATATGCAGAATGGACCAATAGCAATATGTTGGTAATAGCACAAATAGAGTCTGTCCCAGGCTGGGATAATCTTGAAGAAATTCTTTCAGTTGAAGGACTTTCTGGTATAACTGGAGGACCTAACGATCTTGCTGCATCCATGGGTATACCAGGAGAACCAGATAATCCTAAAAGAAAAGAGCTAACTTCTAATATTGAATCTATGGCAAGAAGTAAAAACAAAATAGTTCAAGACGATATAATGAATACACTTGCAATACAAGAGCTAATGATTGAAGGCGGAAGAAAATTTATAAAATAGAAAAAAAAATATTTGATTAATGGAAAAAAGATCATTTTTAAAATCTGGAAGCAAAGAAATAGTGTTACACGGAGACCTTCTAAGATACAAGAACGAAGATGAGGTCAAGGATATAGTAGTTGAAAAAATAGACTCTATATCAATTGAGAATGCTAAAGGCATACAATCTTATTTAGCTTGGGCTTCTCTTGGATTTATTGTTTCACTTATTTCTTGGTATTTCTTAGACGAATCAGTTTTAAGTACATCTATAGCAATAATTAGTATGATTGCAGGTTTGATTTTTTTTGGAAGTTATTTTCTATTATCAACTTACAGCACCTTAGTTATTAAAACCTCTAGATTAGATATATCATTTGAATTCTCGTCAATTAATAGAAGAAAGGTCAATGAGTTTAGAAAAATTTTACTAGAAAGATTAAAATAATTTCTAATTTACATTTAACTGAGGCATAACTTGTAAGTTTTGATTCTTACTTATAAACTTATTTTTTTTATAATCTATAAGTCCTCTGCAGGCTATCATCAATCCATTGTCTGTACAGTATCTTCGTTCAGGAAAGATAGAATCAATTTCAGCATTTTCAAAACTATTCCTGATAAATCCATTAGCTGCTACTCCTCCAGAAACAAGAATTTTTTTACAACCATGTTTTTTAGCCACATTCATAGATTTAGTAAGGAGTACATCAGCAGCTGAAAGCTGAAAGGCATATGCAATTTCAGAAATTTCTTCTTTAATCCGATCATTTGATAAATCATTGTTATATATTTTTTCATAGGCTAAATTTTTTGAAGCAGTCTTTAGTCCACTAAAGCTAAACTCTTCATCATTTTTCAACCAAGCTCTGGGTAATACATAGTTTTTTCTTACTGCATTTTTAGCCCAATTTTCAATAATAGGTCCACCAGGGTAACCAAGCCCCAATATCCTTGCCACTTTATCAAATGCTTCTCCTACAGCATCGTCTCTAGTTTGGCCCAAAAGTTTATAAGAATCATAATCATTCATTAGAATTAATTCTGTATGACCGCCTGAAATTAGGAGTGCTATGCACGGGAAAATTTCATTTTTTGAAAAATTGAATTTTTCATTCTCAACAAAACAAGCTGATATATGACCTTCTAAATGGTTTACTCCTATTAGCGGAATATTTAATGAATTAGACAAACCTTTTGCAAAATTTACACCTACCAGTAAAGATCCTGCGAGTCCAGGGCCATTAGTAACAGCAATAGCAGAAAGTTCATTTATTGATACTTTAGCGACTTGAATAGCTTCTTCAACTACCTTATGTATATTGACAATGTGGGCTCGAGAAGCAAGCTCAGGAATTATCCCACCATAAGGAGCATGTGTTTCAATCTGAGATGCTACAACATTACTTAAAATTTTACCTTCTAAATCTATTATGGAACATGCAGTTTCATCACATGAAGTTTCAATACCTAATATTGTCATTGTTTTTTTCTTATTTTTTTTTTGAAGAGCTTTTAATATATATTAATTTGAATTAATTTAGTCTAATTAAAGTATGGAGAAAAAAAAATCTACTAAAAAAAAGTTTTTATTCATATTTGCTCTGCTTGGTATATTCTTTTCTTTTTTTCAACCAACTTGCGGAGCATTTACAAGAGTCACTGATTCAGGTGATGGATGTCCTGATTGGCCAACTTGTTTCGGTTCATGGGTTCCTCCGCTAAATGATATTCATGCAATAATTGAATGGAGTCACAGGACATCAGGTACTTTATTCGGAATAGTCTCGATATTTTTAGTTGTTTTTTCTTATCTTGTTTATAAAAAATTTAATTTTACCGTCAAGATTTATAGTTTCACTCTGCTACTTATAATTATAGTAGGAGGTATTGGTGGTGCAGTTGTTTTATCAGAGCTAAATCCAGCAATTAGAACAGTTCATCTAGCTGGAGCTCAAACTGTTGCAGCATTAATGGTTGCTACATTTATCATTCAATATATTAAATCAGTTGAAACAGAAAATAAATTAAAGAAATTAGCTTTATTAACTGCCTTTTTAGCCATAGCATCTCTGCTATCTGGAGCTTATGCTGTATGGCAAGGAGCAGGTTCCGTATGCTATAGGTGGCCTTTGTGTGATGACTATTTTATACCTAGGTATACAAATCAATGGATACATATGATTCATAGAATTATATCCCTAGGCTTAATTCTCAATATTTTATTGCTTTCTATAATTCTAATCAAAAATAATTCTGAGAATGTCCTAAGAAAATCAGGATTTTTGTTATTAGCAATGGGAACTCTGCAGACAATAATAGGTGCAACTATTCCGATGTCAGATTTTTCAGTTTGGTCCCGTTCATTACATCTTGGTCTAGCAACTATAGTATGGATGGTTACTGTATCAATTATAATGTTGATCAAAGTAAAAAAAATATAGAGACTTACAAATGAATGCTCTAATAAAAAACTATTTTCTTTTGACAAAACCTAGGGTCCTAACACTGTTGATCTTTAGTAGCTTTGGTGGATCATTTTTAGCTAAACAAGGTTTACCAAGCTTTACTGAAAGTGCAGGCCTATTAATTGGAGGATACTGTGCATCAGGCGCAGCAGCAACTCTAAATATGTATTTTGAAACTGATATAGATAAAGATATGGGGCGAACTAGAAATAGACCAATAGCCGAAGGAATTATTTCTCATAAAAACGCTTTGATTTTTGCCATTATATTATCACTAGTTTCATTTATATCTCTTTATATCTTAAATAATTTACTTTCAGCAATTTTGGCTTTTATTGGAGGTTTTTTTTATGTTGGAATTTATACTTTATATCTTAAAAGAAGAACTATTCAAAATATTGTTATTGGTGGATCTGCAGGAGCTTTTCCTCCTCTAGTTGGCTATGCTTCTATAAGCAATAACATAACACTTGAGGCAATATATCTATTTCTTATAATTTTCTTTTGGACTCCTCCTCATTTTTGGGCTTTAGCCATAATGATTAAAGATGACTATGAAAAGGCAAAAATACCAATGCTTCCTGTTGTAATGGGAATAAAAAATGCTTCTTTGCAAATTTTACTATATAGTTTATTGTTGATGTTTATCAGCTTACTAGCTGTGACAGTATCTTCAAGCTTGGGATGGATTTATGTTAGTGCTTCAATATTTCTTGGGACTATATTGCTTATAAAGTCTTACAAGTTATTTAGGAATTTAGATAGACCTTCAGCAGTGTCTACATATAAATTCTCTCTACTTTACCTTTTTGTACTTATTGGTGCAGTAATGGTTGATAGTTCTATAACATTTCTAGAATTATAAATTTTTAGAACTATAAATTTCTTAAGAATTAACTTGTTTTACTAAAGAAGCAAAGCCTTGTGGTTCCCTAACAGCCAACTCAGCCAATGATTTTCTATCGATCTGAATATTTCTCTGGATAAGTAAACTCATAAATTTTGAGTATGACAATCCATTTTCCCTTGCAGCAGCATTTATTCTTGTAATAGCCAACTTTCTCATAGTTCTTTTTTTGAGATGTCTATGCTTTGTAGAATAGTTTAATGCGTGAGTCAGAGATTCTTTTGCTGCTCGAATTCTAGTTCGGCTAGCACCTCTGTGGCCTTTAACTTGTTTTAAAATTGATTTATGTTTTCTTCTGGTGGTGATTCCACCTTTGACTCTAGACATAATTAGTGAAATTCCTTAAATTAGATTTTTTATTTTCTCTGAAATTCTAGTTGAATCCAATTCAACCTTTCCTCCAAATAATCTCTTAACTCTCTTAGCTTTTTTTCTTCTAAGATGACTTTTTGGACCTTTAGTTCTTACTAATTTTCCAGATCCTGTGACATGAAATCTTTTTTTTGCAGCTTTATTTGTTTTTATCTTTGGCATGTAATTTATTGATTATCTTTTTCTTTATTTTTCATTGTTCCTATTGGGAATGCAGGAGAAACTACTAAACTTAATGTTCTTCCTTCATTGGAAGGTCTTTTATCCAATTTAGCCATATCTTTAACACCTTCTGCCACAGACCTCAAAACTTTCATAGCAAAGTCTGGATGAGCAGCTTCTCTTCCTCTAAGCATCACAGCAACTCTGACTTTAGATCCATCATCTAATAATGATCTAACTTTTTTGATTTTTAGATCAACATCATGCTTTGATGTACCTGGCCTCAACCTTACTTCTCTTTGAGTCTGAGTTGTTTTACTCTTATTTTTTTTATCTCTTTTGGAGAGATTGTACTTAAATTTTCCATAATCTAATAAACGACACACAGGAGGATC
>JAZANE010000104.1:0-3340 GCA_036228785.1 Chloroflexota bacterium | reverse complement strand
GGATTCACAGAAGAAGTTGATATAAAAAATCTTAATAATCTTGCAAGTAAACACAGCATTTCTCTAATTCATGATCTTGGATCAGGTAACTTTATGGATACAACAAAATATGGTTTGCCTTTTGAACCTTCAATAATGGATAGTATTAATGATGGATCTCATATGACTTTATTTTCAGGAGATAAGTTACTTGGAGGACCTCAATGTGGAATTATTGTAGGTAATAAGGAGTCAATTGAAAAAATTAATAAAAATCCATTAGCTAGAGCCGCAAGAATAGATAAATTAAATTTATATATTTTGAATAACTCATTGATTAGTTACATTAGTAAATCTAAGACCGAAAAAATACCTTCTTGGAGTTTGATCAAATTAAGTTCTGAAGAAATAAAAAAAAGAGCAAATTTTATTTTAGAGAAACTGCCAAAAGAACTTTTTAGTTTAACACAATGTAAGTCTACAATTGGGGGAGGAACTTTTCCTGAAACTTATATTGATAGTTATGGAATCAAAATGACTGAAAAAAGCCTTACAAAAAAATTAGAATCATATTTACTAAAAATGAAATTACCAATCTTAGGAAAGGTAGAAAATGATAACTTGGTGATAGATCTAAGGACTATTTTCAATGAGTATGATAATTACTTAATAGAAAGCCTAAATAATTTTTTCAACAAATGACACTATTCGAACATAATAGCAGAAAAGAATTACTTTCTGGCTCACCTTTGTCCTCAAGATTACGTCCTGAATCATTAGATGAATTTATCGGCCAAGAACATATATTAGGTGAAGGTAAGATTTTACGAAACTTAATTGAAAATAAATCTATCCCATCAATGATATTTTGGGGACCACCAGGTACAGGTAAAACAACTCTTGCTAGAATAATATCAAAATTAACAAATCATAACTTCAAATCTCTTTCAGCAGTATCATCTGGATTATCAGATATTCGTAAGTTGACTGAACAAATATTAAGAGAAAGAACCTCTATAACAAATAAAACTATCCTATTTTTAGATGAAATTCATAGATTTTCAAAGAATCAACAGGACTCACTTCTTCCATTAATTGAAGATGGAATAATCATATTAATAGGAGCAACAACAGAACATCCAGGATTTTCTATAATAAACCCTCTTATTTCAAGAGTTAAGATTTTTAAGTTTGAATCTCATAAAGATGAATCAATACTCAAAATTATAAATAAAATTCAAAATTTGTCAGATGAAGAATTTAATAAAAAAAATATTAAGCTAGACAAAGAAGTTCTAGATATCTTAATTTCAGGGTGCGGAGGAGATATCAGAAAAGCAATTGATACTTATGAGCTCGCAGTAATGTCTTTTGATTCATCGAATAATAAAATTGTTTCCAAAGAACTAATAAAAGAATTACTTGAAAATAATTCAATATACGATAAGCAAAGTGATAATCACTACAACAATATTTCTGCGTTTATAAAATCTATCAGGGGTTCTGATCCAAATGCAGCAATTTATTATCTAGCAAGAATGCTTAAAAATGGTGAAGACCCTCTTTTTATAGCAAGAAGATTAATTATTAGTGCATCAGAAGATATTGGATTAGCAAATCCTAATGCTATGATAATTGCTAATTCAACTTTTGAATCTGTGAATAAGATTGGAATGCCAGAAGGTAGAATTCCATTAGCAAACGCTACCATATATTTGTCATTGTCAGAAAAAAGTAATTCTTCATACAAAGCAATTAAGGACGCTTATGATGAAGTTTCAAATAATCCTATAACTGAGGTTCCAATTCACTTAATGAATGCAGAAACTAAAATAGATAAAGAATTTGGTATTGGCGAGGGATATGAATATGATCATAATTCAGAAGATGGATTTATTAAGCAAGATAATTTTCCAAAAAAATTATCTAATAGAAAGTTTTATAATCCAATAGGAAGAGGAATAGAAAAAACTCTCAAGGATAGATTTGAGAAACTTTGGCTAAAAGACTAGATTGAATTCATTACTTTTGACATTGATTCTATTGTTTTATCAATGTGTTTATTATCTATACCATAATGAGCAACCATCCTAAGGTCAGTATAAGAACCATTAATTAGTATTCCCATTTCTTTTAGCTTTTCAGCAACTTCAAAGCCTGTATTTTCGGGGACTTTAAATCTTACAAGATTTGTATGAATATTATTTGGATTAATTTCAACCTTACTAATTTCAGCTAATCCAATAGCTAATCTTTTTGCATTCTCATGATCTTCATTGAGTCTTTCAATCATAGAATCTAAGGCTACTATTCCACAAGCAGCTACTACACCAACTTGTCGCATAGCAGATCCAAGAAGCTTTCTAACTCTTCTTGCTTCGGCTATTTGATCTTTTTCACCTACAATAACACTTCCAACGGGACAAGAAAGTCCTTTTGAAAGACAAAAAGTAAGAGAATCAACATGCTCAGCTAAATCCTTTACTGATGTATTTAATGCAATTGAAGCATTAAAAATTCTTGCACCGTCCACATGAACTCTTAGACCAGCTTTTTTTGCTGCTAGAGCCATCTTATCTGAAGCTTTTTTATCTATTGGTATCCCACTCAGTCCTCCATGAGTATTTTCAAACGCAAATAATTTAGTTTTGGGTTTATGGTAATCATCTGGCTTTACAGCATTTAGTATATTTTCTTCATCAATAGTTCCATCAGAGTTAGTCTTAAGAGGATACATAACAACTCCTCCTAGAACAGAAACCCCACCTCCTTCTGATGAAAAGATATGACAAATATCTCCAATTAATATTTCATCACCACGCGTAGCCTGAGAAAGAATCGAAATTAAATTTCCTTGAGTACCTGAAGATACAAATACTGCATCCTCTTTTCCAAACATATCTGCAGCTTTTTCTTCCAGTTTATTTACAGTAGGATCGTCCCCGTATACATCATCTCCAACCTCTGCATTAGCCATAGCTTTACGCATTTCTGGAGATGGTTTAGTAACAGTATCTGATCTGAGATCTATATGCAAGATTTCCTCCGTAAAAAATTTGTATAATATTTCTATATGAAAAATTATAACTCAATCAAAGATAAAATTATTACTTCTTGGCTACTAAAAGATAAACTTTTTTGGACATTATTTCCTTTGGTTTTTTTATTTGATCAGGTTACAAAATATTTAGTCTATAAAAACTTAGCTTTAGGGCAATCAATACCAGAAGATTTTATTATCAAAATAACATATGCAAGAAATACAGGAACAGCATTTAGTTTATTCAGTTCTTATGGTAGCTTATTACTAATAATTTCTATATTTGTTGCAGTCTTCTTTACTATTTATTTCTTAATGATT
>JAZANE010000103.1:0-8701 GCA_036228785.1 Chloroflexota bacterium | reverse complement strand
TACCCCAAGTATAAGGTGCTATTTTTGAATGAATATAAATTCCATCATCTCTGTGTAAAGGAGAGTTTAATATATGATTAGAAATAAAGTCTTCATATTTTTCATTTTTTGTATACTTGTAAGCTCTACCTAATAAAGCAGAAACAAAAAATTGATCTTCTACCTGAATGTTTGGATCTAAAATAGGATTTTTTTTGTCTAAAAATTTATCAGCCTGATATATTATTGGTTTATTTAGTTGTTCGTCACCATTTATTTCATACAAATCATCAAGCCATAAAATTCCAGCTCTATTATCATTTCTCCAATCAGAGTCTTCATCTTTAATTCTTGAATTAATAAGTTGATTATAAAACTCAGTAGCAAAATCTTTACCAGCAGTAAAAAAACCTAATTTTTCTAGCCTTAACCTAGCTGATAAACCAACACCTTGAGTATATACAACAGTATCAGTTAAGCTTCCATAATATTGGCCTAAAGTTATGGCTTTATCTAATAAAACAACTTTGTCAATCATTGTTCATCCTTTAATTTTTCATCACAAAATTTAATAACCTCTCCAGATAATTCTTTTGCTTTATCAGAATCTTCTTTAGTAAATATCTCATAGGGAGATCCACTTAAAGAAAATGTTGGATAACGAGTAGAATATAGGTATTTATCTAGTATAGGTCCGTATGATTTCAAGAAATCAAAGGTTGGGTCTATAGCTATACAATCTTCAGCTAAATCTGAGATTGAAGAGCCCCAAACTTTATCAGTTCCTTTTAATACAAGATAAGACACAATTGCTTTTTCTGCAGCCTGTTGAAACATAAAGCATGAGTAAGAAAATTCTGTGTAAATTAATTTATTTGCTAGTTCAAAATCATATTTTGATTGATTTTTCCATCTATCTGATTCAACTTTATTAATTTCCATTATGTTATCCTAGGACTTTTTCATCATCTTGAAAAATTATTTCAATAGAATTTTTTATCTTATTTATAACATAATTTTTAGAAGAAAGTTCTTTGTATTCATCTGGAGTGTATACAAAAAATCTTGTATGCACAGAAGGTCTAAGATGAGTAATCCAAAATTCATCTCTATTAAAGAACTCTTCTTCGGTTTCTTGAATTATTAATAGATCTAAAGGTGTATCTGGCTTAATTTTATTCAATGTAAAATCACCAAATACTGCTAAAGCTTTCGCACCTAATTGCTTAGATTCGTATGAAAACTTTGATAGTTCTTTTTCTAAGCAATTCTTTCTATGGTTTGCAAACCCAATTACAATTGGCACCTTATTTCCTATACGTTGTAGAGAGTAGGATGATTAGGTTCTTCAAATATTTCATCCTTGGTTAAAGGATAACTTTCTTTTTCATATACCTGAATTCTATGACAACCAAAGTCTGGAATATAAATTAAGTTCCCATAAGTTCTTACTGAAGCTGGAGATCTTAATTTTGTCCATATTTCTCTATTTGACATTTCTCGTAGTCGTAAAACTCTTGGACTAGACATAATATAAGTTTTTCCAATTTTTGATAAAGTAGCGTCACCCGTAAACTGAGTTACATACTTCCCATCTCTATCATAAACAACAACTCTATCGTTATCTCTATCGGCTACATATATATCACCATCATCATCAATGGTCAGGCCAGCAGGCCCACTAAGCTGGGCATAATCTTGTCCTAATGAATTAGGAATATGACCGAAGGAGCTAATAAACTTTCCATTTGAGTCATATATATTAATTTTGTTATTTCTCCAATCAGATACAATGATTTCTTCTTTATGATTTACTGCTATACCCCAGGGCATATTAAGTGCACCTTCACCATCTCCAGAGACAATAGTTTTGATAAATTTTCCATCTCTAGAAAATTTTTGAACTCTATTATTACCAGTATCGACTACTAAAAGATTTTCTTCAGAGTCGAACGCAATACCTGAAGGAGAATCTAGTTGCCCATCACCAGATCCATATTCTCCTATTTTTTGAGTTTTTGTATTCGATTCTTGAGCTTCTGCAGTTTGTCCTATAGGTACATATCCTTTTTCTCCGTCATCTACTAAAGAATATACGCAATGATCGCCTTCATCACTAACAAAAATTCTACCTTCACTATCTTGTATCATTTGCACTGGCCACTTGAAGTTTCCAAAAACATCTAAGTCTTCATCTTTCCAGTTGATTCTTCTTATATTACCACCTGAACCGTCTGCTCTTATCAATACATATAAGACATCTCTTGATTCAATAATATCCATACAATAAGTTGTAACTCTTCTCATTCCTAGAGTTTCCTTATATTTGTAACCACCTCTTAAAATCGCATATGGAGGTTGTTTGATTTTATCCTTTTGTTGTGTCATGAGTTCCTCTATCTATTTGAATGGACTTAGTTGTTCAAAGTTTCCTAGAACTATTTCAGTTGGATCTAGACCTAAATGTTGCTCTAACAAAGTTCCATAAACACCTCTATAATCAAATGTATGTTTAAGATCTTCTCCATTTAACCACTCACTTGGATCAATTGATGGATATTCTGAATATAATCCACCATTCACTCTGTCACCAATTATAAAGGCTCCTCCTCCTGAACCATGATCTGTACCTGATCCATTATCTTTCATTCTTCTTCCAAATTCTGAGAATACTAGTACTACAATTTCTTCAGAAGCGTTATGTTCTTCTAAATCTGCCATAAAATCCTTAATTGCTTGAGACAATTCTCCCATTAGTCTATCGTGAGCTGGCATCTCTTGAGCATGGTGATCGTATCCTCCATGTTGAGTATAAAACACTCTTGTACCTAATCCTGCAGTATGTACTCTAACAACATCTCTTAGGGCTTTAGCAATAGAATTATCTGCATATTCAACAGATGATTTGTATCTAGAAGGTACGTCTTTTAACATATCAGCGCCTTGTAGTACCCCAGATCCTGTATTAGCTAAATAATTCATTACAACACCAGACTCATGTCTTCCGCCCATCCATTCATCTGCTGGAGTGTACATTCTCGAGAAGACTTCTAGGTTTGCCATTCTCTGTGTGTTGTCTTCAATAGAAGTCATTAGACCGTAATTATCAAGATTATCTACACTCGTAGCAATTACTCCAGGAGCAGCAAGAGCCCTTGGAAGTCCTTTACCAAAACTTACTGCAGTTAATGGATTAGATGAATTCGGGTCAATTTCTCTAATCACTTTTGCTAACCAACCTTCAGTTGCTACAGCATTTGGTTCACAAGTGTGCCAAATATCCATAGCTCTAAAATGGGATCTTGAAGAATTTTCATAGCCTATTCCTTGTACAATAGCCATTTTCCCTTGGTTATATATTTCTCTGAAAGGTTCAGCATTAGGATGAAAAGCAAGTTCATCTGTAAATGGAAGTGATTCTCCTTCTTTATGTCCCACATATGTTCTAACATCGTAATAAATTCCGTTAGTGAAAGGAATAACTGTATTAAGAAAGTCATTTCCTCCAGATAGTTGAACTACAACTAAAACTGGATCTTTTTTTGTTTTTTTCTCTGCCACCATATAATTCTCCTTAAGCTAATTGAAATTCTGGAGATGAAACTAATAAAGTGTATAGTTGAACAACTTTATTTCGTACATCATCGTTATCATTATTTTTTCCTACAGCAGGTCCCTTAGATGCTATTTCTAATAATTGATCAAAAGTTTGATCGCTTACTTCAAGGTATCCTGCATTTTTAAGAACTTCATTTACTAATTGTTCTGATGAAAGTTCATTATCATTATTAACTACAGAATCTACTAAATATTTCGAACCTGAATTATTCATATCACTTATAAGACCAACTGCATAATTGATTCTTTCTGTAAGAGATCCACCATCAATCCATTCTTTTCCAGTATGCCAACCTTCAACTGTTGGAGGATCTAATAATGTTTGACCCATTACTGTACTTAAACCATGTAATCCAGCAAGCCTTTCGTCTTTTGGACCTACTTCAGAAGTCAATTTAAGAGCTCCAGCAATAAACTCTGCGGGACATTTAACTCTCTTAAACATTGAATTTTTGAAAAAGTCCGATTTGAACATAGCTCTCATAACTTCTTTCATATCAGCATCAGATTCCATAAATGTTGAAACTAATATTTTCATAGCTTCTTGATCTTTAGGAGGTTCTATACTCCATGCAGGTATTTGAGGTTCATCAGCTACAAAAAAATTATACAAATGTCTAGAAATAAATTTAGCGCATGCTTCAGTTTTGACAATAATTTCAACAATATCTTCTCCGTTAAAATTACCTTTATTTCCTAAAAATTCTTTTTCTCCATAATCATGATCTTTTTCGTCAAAAATAAATTGTGACTTAAAATGACCATATGGGTATAGCGGAATTGGTTGCTCAAATGTCCAACCAGTGAAAGCTCTGGAAGCTTCCTTGATATCATCTTCTGTGTAGTTACCTATTCCCATTGAAAATAATTCAAGTAATTCCCTACCAAAGTTTTCGTTGATATTTTTTCCATGATTTTCACAGTTATCTAACCAAAAAATCATAGCTGGATCTGCAGCTAAATCAGTTAATAATACTCGAAGGTTCAATAAACAATTTTTTCTGAGCATAGCTATGTGATCAATCATAGTTGGTCCTTGTTCACTTTTAGTCCAACCAGTAGCAAATACATGATGCCAAAATAAAGTCATCTTTTCTTGTAATGGTTTCTTTGAATTGATCATTCTATAAAACCACTTAGTGTTATCCATACCGAAATTATCAGTAGATTGAAGTTGAGGATAGTAACGAGATAATATATCTTCATCTGGCAAATCGCCAACATTTTCTATCTCAACTAAATCGTCAACTATTGTGTCATAATCTTTTTTTGAGAGTTCTTCAAGAAGCTCTGGAGTAGAACCAAAACCCGCTCTTCTGTACAAATGTGCAATTAATGCTTTATCTGTTCCCATAATTTCCTCTAAAATTTCATAATTTTAACCTATAGTAATACCCAAATTGAGTATTTTTCAACTTAAATCAAAGCATAAAAAACAATTTTTTACATAAAGTCAAAATCAGTTACAGGATCAGGAATGTTATCCCACTTACTTGATCCCTTAGTTCTCATGATCGTTATGACTCTTTTTACATCAGGGTTTGCAAGTCCCCATAGTTTTTTTCCAGATAGAACATTAACAGCATTTTGAGCCCATCTTCTTGAACCTTCAGAAGCAGTAAAATTTGAACCTCCTGCATAGTGAGGTGTTATAAACAAATTATCTGATTTTAACAATGGTGACTCTGCATCTAATGGTTCAATTTCTGTAACATCAATACCTGCTGAATAAATAATATTATTATTTAATGCATGAGCTAAATCAGACTCATTAACAATTGGTCCTCGAGCACAGTTTATAAAAATAACATTTTCTTTCATTTTAGAAAAAGCATCTAGATTAAAAGCATGGTTATTTTCAGCAGTTGCGGGTGAATGCACAGTGATGATATCACTTTCTGTAATAAGTTCATCAAATGATACTAACTTAACACCATATAAATCAGCAACTGATTGAGGGATATAGGGGTCATGAGCAATAATTTTTTCTGGTCCAAAACCTTTTATTCTGTTAGAAAAAGCTCTACCAATATTTCCAAATCCATAAATACCTACTGTTGTACCAGCAATTCTTCGCAATCTATTTCTTGCTGGCATTAATTTTGATGGATCATCAGACCAAGCACCTTCTTTAGTATATTTATTAAGTTCAGGAATCTGTCTAGTAATTGTTAGCAACATAGCCATAGCATGATCTGCAACTTCAGAGGTATTAATTCCAGGTGTATTAGTAACGCAGATACCCAATTCAGTAGCAGCTTCAAGGTCAATAGAATCAACTCCCACACCTGACCTTCCAACCATTTTTAATTTAGGTAAACTTTCTAAAACTTTTCTTGTTGTGTGAGGAACTGTTCCAACTAACATAACGTCAGCATCTTTACCTGCATTAATAAGGTCATTTTCGTTTGCACAAGCAGCAACTTCAACTTCTACCCCTGCTTCATTTAGTACATCTAACATCGTCTGAGGAGGCCCACTTCTTCCAGCTGTACTTTGTGTAATAACTACTTTATGTGGCATTTTTTACTCCATTATCAAATTTTTAGTAATATTATAAAAAAACAGTATACATTAGATGGAAAAAAAAATAATGAGTAAAAATAATTTTGGATATAAATCAATAAAAGAAATCCATGAATTGTATACTTCAAAAGAAGTTTCTCCAGTTGAAGTAATAGAAGAAACCATAGAAAATATTGAATCCCTAAACAATACATTAAATGCGTTTGTAACTATCACTGATGAATATGCACTAAAAAAAGCAAAAGAAGCCGAAAAAAAGATTTTATCTGGAGAGAAATTAAATCTACTAACAGGAATTCCTATTCCAATAAAAGATGTCGAACCAATGAAAGGCTTTAGATGTACTTTTGGCTCATTACCAAGAGATGGAATTGCCACAGAAGATTCTATGGTAGTTAGAAGAGTCAAAGAGTCAGATGGAATTATTATTGGTAAAACAAATACTCCCGAGTATGGTCAAGCAGCTACAGCAGATAATAGAGTTTTTGGTTCAACATACAATCCATGGAATAAAAAAAATACATCAGGAGGTTCTTCCGGGGGATCTGCAGCTTCAGTCGCTGCAGGAATAACTTCTATAAGCCAAGGCGGTGATGGAGGTGGTTCAATCAGAATTCCTGCTTCATTCTGTGGAGTTTATGGAATAAAACCTACCCAAGGAAGAATCCCAAGAATTGTAAACGGATCAGTTAAGTATAACGTAGTTAATAACGCATTATCAGGACCCATCACTAGATATGTTGAAGATTCAGCTGTTTTATTAGAAGCATTGTCAGGATATTCATCTGAAGGTGAGTACATTACTATAAATGAATCTAGATTAGATCTATCAGGGATATCAAAAAAAACAAACTTCAAGATTGGGTTTAGCAAGACTATAGGTGGTGCAAAATTAGATAAAGATATTTCAGATTCTATAAACAATGCTATGAATAGCTTCGATAGAGAATATGATTCAAAAGTAGATGTAATAGACTTTTATCCAGAATCAATTGAAGAAATATATAATATATTTTTTGATTTCTTTTGCACCAAAGGTTATGCAAGTGACCCTGAACTTATTGATAACCCAGAAATAAAGTCACAAGTTACTGACTATCTTATAAGGAATTGGGAACATGGTAAAAAGGTAACTGGTAGTAGACTTTTTGAATGTTACAACAAGATTGGATACTACAGAGATTATTTAAACAATTTCTTTAAAAATTATGATTTCCTTGTTACTCCTACGATGGCTACAACTGCTTTTGAAGTTAATAAACATCCTCAGAAAGTTGGAGGTGTTGAAGTTAATGATGAATTTTGGGATTTTACCCCTTTTACTTATTATTTTAATCTAACCGGAAATCCAGCTGCAACTGTTCCGATTGGGCTTGATGAAAATAAATTACCTATAGGTTTGCAAATTGTAGGAGAAATGGGTAAAGAATTTGAAGTGTTACAAATATCAAAATTATTTGAAGAATTATTTAAATGGCCTGAAACTAAAGCAAGTATCTCTATTTAGATAGGATCCCAATAAAATCCATCTTTATTTTTTTGAATTCTTCCAATAGCTTTGTCATCAGCTAAATGTCCTGTACAAATTATCCATTGGTTTTTATATGCAGAATTTAATAAACCTACTCTAGAGATAGTGCTCATAATAGTATTCCAATCAAAAATAGGACACCAATATTGTTCATTTATTTGAGCTTCATTATGAAACAAATCCCCTGTTAGAATAATCTTTTCTTTATTGTAAGTTTCCAACAACAAGGACTGATGACCAGGGGTATGACCGTTAGTTGGTAAAGAAAATACATCTTTCATGATTTCTGTCCTGCCTTCAATAAGTTCTAATCCTCCCAAGTCTTTTAGGGGTAAGATTTGATTATTGAAATCATCATTAGGATTTTCAGAATAGTAATCAAAATCAAATTTAGAAACTAAATATTTAGCATTTGGAAATGTTTTTTCTGGTACACCATCCTTCCAAGTTATATTCCAACCCATATGATCTCCATGAGTATGAGTTGTGTAAACAAAATCTATATCCTTTGGTTGTTTTCCTAATTTTGAAAGATTAGATAAAAATTGACCTCCAGAATCAGTATGATCATAAGGCCCTGGTCCCATTCCAGTATCAATTAGAATATTTTTATTGTTAGATTCTAGTAGATATCCTCTCCAAGTTGACTGTATAGTTCCATCTGAATTCTGAGCAAATGATTTATACTTATTCCAATCTTCATTAGATACATCTGGATAGACTACTGATGGGTCTCTTTTTACACCTATCAAGTCATTTACCAAATTGATCTTAAATTTTCCTTTACTTAACATCAATAATCCTAACTAAATATGAATTTTTGTTATTATTATAAGTGAAAATATTTTTCGGAGGCATAAAATATGACTACTTACTCTTGTGAGCAAGGGTGTGGAATGTCAGTTAAAGGTTTTACATGCGCAAGTTGTGGAAAAGAACTTGTTCATGAGACTTTAACTAAAGATGATGGTAGCACTGTAGGGGTTGCGCAATGTCCAGATGGATGTGGAAAAATCAAATCTCCTATGTGTTGCGGTCATGACATGG
>JAZANE010000102.1:0-6898 GCA_036228785.1 Chloroflexota bacterium | reverse complement strand
AAAGACCTTTTAACTTTATGTGTTACGTTTCCGTCTAAATTCATTATTTTTATTTATTCATATATAGATTATACTTGTATCACAGTATTATGTTTTTTTATGTATTTGTATGTCTAAGTTTTCACTTGAAATAGTTCCTAAACAGTTAGAAAGATTAACTAATTTGCCTGAAAATCAATTCAGTGACATTTATGTTGCTTTTATACCAGGCGACAATCATGAAAACATAGCTAAAGCTTCAGAATCAATCATTAATTTAGGCTATAACCCTATTCCCCATATTCCAGCTAGAAGTATCACGAGTGAGAAGGAACTTGATATCTTCTTATCTAATCTAAAGTCTGCTGGAGTAAATGATATTTTAGCCATTGGCGGAAGTCCTAAAAAGCAAGAAGGTCCTTTCGAAAAAACCATGGATATTTTTGAAACTGGAATTATTCAAAAATATAAATTTAGAGAAATTAATATTGCAGGTCATCCAGAAGGAAATCCAGATGATTTAGATACCGATAATAGTGTTTTAGAAAAAGCATCATGGCTATCAAAAAACAAAATACAATTTTCCATAGTAACTCAGTGGACATTAGATATACCTAAAACTAATGATTGGATTATAAAAACTAAAGAAATTATTGAAAATAAATTTGATTATAAAGTTCCATTAAAAATAGGTATAGCCGGACCTGCTAAATTAACAACATTAATCAACTATGCAAAAATTTGTGGTGTTTCTGCTACAACATTGATAGTTAAAAATAAAAAATTTGGTCTAACAAAACTTATTAAGCATAATCCAACTGAAATTATCAAAGGTTTAGAAAATTTTGATCAATTGCATTTTTTCCCATTTGGAGGGATAAAAGAGCTAACAAATTGGATAGAAAAAAGAGAAGAAAATAATGTCAGAATTTAAGATTATTGGTGAAAATATTCACACAACTAGATCAATTAAGTTAGGTGGAATAAGAACAAAAGAGATTGACTCAAAAGTAGTTATTTCCTATAGAAAAAAAGGTGATGAATTTTCTACAATGGATATTCCTAAACACTTTGAAAGCACTCAACCTTACAAGCAAGGTCAATTAAAGCATTTTATGATTGCTATTTGGCATGGAATGAACGGTAATACATCTCAAGGTATAGACTATATCAAATGGGAAATTGAGAGACAGACTTCAAATTCTGCCTCTTATTTAGATATAAACGTGGATGAGTATAGCTATAAAATTGAAGATCAAATACAGGCCATGAGATGGTTAGTAGATATCATTAAGGAATATGCCACAATACCTGTTTCAATTGATTCATCTAATCCAGAAATAATTAAGGCAGGTTTAGATCAATATGACAATCATATGAGACCAATGGTTAATTCTCTTTCTCTTGAAAGAAATGATTTAGTAGATGCCATAGTTGACTTTGATGCACAAGTTGTTGTTAGTGCAGCAAGTGAAAGTAGTATGCCAGAAGATTCAAATGAACGAATAGAAAATTTAACAAACCTAATTGATTACTCAACTTCCAAAGGATTATTATTGGAAGACCTATTTATTGATCCACTAATATTTCCTGTATCTGTATCGTCTTCATATGGAACTGATGCCCTTGAAGCAATTTCTAAAATTAAGAATGAGTGGCCAGAAGTAAATATAACTGGAGGAATGAGTAACGTGTCTTTTGGTTTACCCAAACGAAGGCTTGTAAATGATGTATTCATAAGTTTGGCAATTGATGCTGGAGCTAACTCAGGAATTATAAATCCTGTAGAATCTAAAATAGATAGAATTTTAAGTATTGATAAAAATAGTGAGGCATTTTCAATAACAAAAGATATGTTAGAAGGTAGAGATGAGTTTTGCGTAAACTATCTTTCAGCATTCAGAGAAAAAAGAATCTAAATGTATATAATAAGATTTTTCCTTTGGCTATTTTCACTAATTGCCGATATTACTAATGAATTTATAGAAAAAAATGTACCATTACTAAGTGCAGCTATATCTTTTTACGCCTTTTTCTCAATTTTTCCTTTATTGTTAGCAATAATAATGGTCTTTTCCATATTTTTGGGTTTACCTGACTTTGAAAAAACCATTTTAGATTCACTCAAAAATCTTATTCCTATATTTGATGAACAGGATGATGAATTCTTAAAAGATTTTTTTGATAGTCTTACTTCGAATAGATTAGCTACAAGTACAGTTGCCGCAATCGGATTGATTTTTGCATCTAGTGCTGTATTTGGAAGTATAAGAAAGAGCATTAATTTTATTTGGGAAATAGATAAAAAAAGAAGTTTTTTTCAAGAAAGAGTTATAGACTTTACCTTATTATTTGTAGCATCTTCACTGTTGTTGATATCCTTTATTTTGACGACAGGGTTAAGTTTCTTGAGCGAACTCATCCAAATAAATTTTCCAGACTCTCCATACATAGATCCTAATATCTGGAACAGATTAGCATTGCTAGTACCCCCTCTTTTGACCTTCTCTGTTTTTGCTATATGCTTTTGGTGGCTTCCAAATATTAAATTAAATTTTTTGCATATACTGCCAGTAGCTATATTAGCTACTCTTGCAGAAGAAATAAACAAAATGGTTTTTATACTTTACCTAAGAAATTATAGTGGGATTTCAGGATCAATATATGGAGGAGTAAGTGCAATCATTGTTTTTATGGCATTCATATATATTTCTTCCATTATTTTACTTATAGGAGCACAGGTTTGTGCTAGATTTACTATTTACTTAAATATCCGAAAGCAAAATCATCAAAATAAAGTCTTAGAATCTAGTTTAGAGAGACTCGGTTAAGATTTTTTTATCAACAGATTTATTGATAAATCATCAGAAATTTTTACAAGATCTTCATCTATTTTCACAAATTCAATTTTTTCAGCGAGTGAGTTACTTGTTATATAATTTCCGTATTTTTCAATAGTTTCTTCTATGATATGTTCACCATAAATTTTAATGTTTATTTTGTCTGATATATCAAAATTTTCATCTTTTCTCTTATTTTGAATTGCTCTAAGAATATCTCTAGCTATTCCCTCTATTCTTAATTCTGCATCAATATCAATATTCAAAGAAACAATTATATTACCATCACTTATTTCACGAGCTTCAGTACCAGGATTAGATTCTTTTTCTAAGATATATTCATCTTTTTGAAGAGTTATATCTAACAAAGTCACTGTTTCATCTTCATTTATTATCCACTTAAAATCATTTGCTGCTTGCATGTATTTGCTTGTGTTTTTCCCTAGTTTAGGACCCATTTTTCTTAAATTTATTTTTATTTTGTTTCTGTATAAAGAATCGGAGTTTTCCTCAATTGTCATTTTTTTTGTATTTACCTCATCAACAATATAGCTCTCAAATTCTTTTAACCAAGAAATATCTTCACCTACTATGGTAATTTCATTTAATGGTTGTCTAACTCTAATATTATTGGTTTTTCTTATGCCTAAACCTGCTGATGAAATTTCTCTTACTAAATCCATTTGTTCTAAAAACATTTGATTTTTGGGGAAGTCATTAGTTTTTGGCCAGTCCTTAAGATGTACACTTTCTTCAGAAGAAAGTTTAGTAAAAATTTCTTCTGAAATTAGAGGCATAAGAGGTGATAGTGCCTTGGTTGCGTTTAATAAAACTGTATACAGAGTATCATATGCATTTTTTGAATCTGTATCATCAGCGTGTTTCCAAAATCTTGGCCTACTCCTTCTTATATACCAATTATTAATTGCATCTATAAAGTTAGGAACCGCTTGGCAAGCTGCAGAAATATCATATTTTTCTAGGTTAGATTCAATATTTTCAATTAATTCTTTAGTTTTCAATAACGCATAGATGTCTAATGGATTATCTGATGAGTAATTTTCTTTTGCTGAAACATTTTCTGCATTTGCATATAAACAGAAAAAATAAAAAGCATTCCACAAAGGAGTTATTATTAACCTTTGAGCATCAGCAATTCCTTTTCCTTCCATATCTATTTGTAAATTTTGACCCTTTAACACAGGAGAAGAGGATAGATACCACCTAAGAGAATCTGCTCCATATTTACCCCATATCATTTCAGGTTCTGGATAATTCCTAAGCTTTTTAGATAATTTTATGCCTTCACTATCTAAAACTATCCCATGGCAAATACAGTTCTTAAATGGAGGCCTGTCAAAGATTGCTGTACTTAGTACCATCATTGTATAAAACCACCCCCTAGTTTGACCTATGTATTCAACAATAAAATCAGCCGGAAAGTGAGATTCAAACCACTCTTTGTTATCAAAAGGATAATGAACCTGAGCAAAAGGCATTGACCCTGATTCGAACCAACAATCAAAGACTTCAGTTACTCTAACCATTTTGCTTTTACCTGTTGGGTCATCAGGATTTATTCTTGTCAAATTATCAATATGTGGTCTGTGTAAATTTTCTGGTCTAATTCCAAAATCTTCTTCTATTTCGTCAAGGCTTCCATATACATCTATTCTTGGATATTTGGGATCATCAGATTTCCAAACAGGAATCGGGCATCCCCAAAATCTATTTCTGCTTATAGACCAATCTCTTGCTCCTTCTAGCCACTTACCAAAAGTACCCTCTTTGATGTGGTCTGGAATCCATGAAATTTCTTGGTTGAGTTCAACCATTCTATTTTTGAATGCAGTCACTTCTACATACCAAGAATTTACAGATTTATAAATCAATGGTTCGTCTGTTCTCCAACAGTGAGGATAATTATGAGTATAGTTTTCTTTTTTAATGATCTTGTTTTGTTTTTTTAGATCTGAAATAATTTTTTCATTTGCATCAAATACCAATAGATCTTGATAATCCGTAACTTCATTAGTAAATTTACCTTGATCATCGACTGGACAAACTACAGGAATACCATTTGATTCACAAACCATTTGATCATCTTCACCAAAACCAGGTGCCATATGTACAATACCAGTTCCTTCTTCAGTATTAACAAACGCTGCTTCAACAACTTTAAAAGAATTTTTTGTACCCTTAAAATAATCAAATAAAGGATAGTATGTTGTACCTAAAATATTTTTTCCTTTGATTGTTTTTACTTTATTGAACTGACTTAATTCTTCTTTGAAGTTTTCTAAAACAGTATCTGCAATAATAACGTTTTCCTCATCAGATTCAAGAATAGAATAATCAATTTCATTGCCGACAGCACAAGCTAAATTTGAAGGTAATGTCCATGGAGTTGTTGTCCATGCTAAAAGATAAGTTTTTTTTGAATTGGCAAATTTTATGTTTGATTCTTTGATTTCAAATTTTACTGTTACAGCAGGATCTTTTCTTTCTCTATATGAATCATCCAATCTTGTTTCAAAGTTTGAAAGAGGGGTTTCAGCCTTCCATGAATAAGGCATAACTCTATCTTTTTCATATATTAATCCTTTATCCCAAAGTTGCTTAAATGCCCAAATAACAGACTCCATATAATTTTTGTCCATTGTTTTGTAATCATTTTCAAAATCAACCCATCTAGCTTGCCTGCCTACAGTAACTTCCCATTCTTTTGTAAATTTCATTACAGATTCTTGACAGTGGTCATTAAATTTTTCAACACCAAAATCTTGAATTTGCTTTCTTCCTGAAATTCCAAGTTCTTTTTCTGATTCCATTTCAGCAGGAAGACCATGACAATCCCAACCAAAAACTCTATCTACTTTAGAACCTTTCATAGTTTGATATCTAGGAATTATATCTTTTACAAAACCAGTGAGAATATGACCATAATGTGGAAGCCCATTAGCAAATGGTGGTCCATCATAAAATACGAATTCTTTTGATTTGTCACGATTTGAAATAGATTTCTTAAAAGTATTTTCTGATGCCCATTTACTTAATATTTTTTCCTCAATTTTTGGAAAATTAGCAGCAGGTTCTATTTCTGGATAATATTTTTTGTTCTTGTTAGTCATATAGTAATTCTACAATTTAATTATTTTTTTTGACTATAATTTATATGCAGTTATTGCGTTATGCCAAAAAATATGATCTTTCTCATTAGAGTTTAGATATTCTGTTTCTGACAAACATCTTTCCATTTTGATTAGGGGGAAATCTGAGGCAAAAAGAATTTTTTCTATAGATGATAAATTAATTGCATTTCGATATATTTCTTTATTATATAAATAAGGCTGAGCAGAACTGTCATAATAAACATTTCTTAATAGTTTTTTTACTTCAGGCATTTGCTCGTAAAAAACTAGTCCTCCTCCAAAATGAGAAAAAATAAATTTGTTTTTTGGGTTGTTTTTTACTAGTTCGTATAGTTTTATAGGATCATTTTTACCCTTACCTTTATATTGATGACCAACTGGTTCTGAGCCATGAATTAGGATTGGAATGTCTACATCTAATTCTATTCTCATTATTTCTTTCCAAGTACTGTTTTTTTCAAAGCTTTCATCATATTCAAGATGCAATTCTCCAATTCCTTTTACTCCTTTTGAGATACATTTTATTAATTCTTCTTCAGATTTTTTTGAATTAATATCTAGAGAACAAAGAGGTATTAAGTTATGGTTTTTTTGAGCTGAATCCAATATATAATCATTGACTATGGTTGCTAATCCATGATCAGTCCACCCAAAACCTCCAATTATAGATTTATCAATTTTATTATTTTTCATATTCATAATTAATTCTTCACAATTAATTATTTTTGAATTCTTATCAAATATAGAATCAAATTTTTTATCTATTTTTTTATATTTTTCTATATATAAAGAAACTTCTTTTGGCAGTATGTGAGTTAGAGAATCTATAATCATTTTTTTATTCTATAATTTAATTATTATGACTAAAAGTATGGACAAATCTAAATTTGGAAAAGTTTATGTTATTAAGACTTCTCCTGAGTACGT
>JAZANE010000101.1:0-6831 GCA_036228785.1 Chloroflexota bacterium | reverse complement strand
CATGATTTCATTAGTTGAATTGTGTTTGAAATATTTCCGAAGAATCCACCATTAACCAAAATTTACTCCTAATATTATTTATAAATTAATTATATTCTTTAGGTAATAGATTACTCAAGTGTTGCTGTGTGCCCTTTTCTTAAAAGATCCCAGTCTATTTCATATCCTAATCCGGGTTTAGTAGGTGCTGTTACATACCCATTGTCAAAATTAATGTCTTCAACTAATCCAAACATATTTGCTCCAGTACATGGGAAAAATTCAAAAAATTCACAGTTGGGTACTGCCATAGTTATATGTAAATTAGCTACATTATTTAGAGAATTTCCACCATGATGAATTTCGCATTTCATATTAAATCCTTCAGCAAGATTTGCTAATCTTACCATTGGAGTAATTCCTCCTGTAACTGCAACATCTCCTCTAAGAAAATCTGTAGCATACTCAGTTATCCATTCTGCCATTCCGTAAAATCTTCCAGGAGCATATTCTGTTGACATTATTGGAATATCTAACTTTTGATGTAGTTTTTTATAGTTATATATATCCTCCTCAACAAGTGGATCTTCATACCAATAGAAGCTTAAATCTTCTATTGCTCTTCCTACTCTAATTGCATCTTCGTATTGGTAAGACCACATAGAGTCAAGCATGAGTTTCATATCATCTCCAACGGCATCTCTTACAGCTTTACAAATTTCTATATCGTAGGCAGGATTCCCATGAGGATGAATCTTATGTGCTGTCCATCCTTTATTTTTAAAAATTAGAGCTTCTTCAGCATATTGTTCTTTTGTCTCATGAAATGCTGTTGAAGAATAAACAGGAACACTTTCTTTACAAGTTCCAAGCAATCTGTGTATAGGTTGATTTGCAATTTTTCCGTTTATATCCCATAAACAAATATCTATTGCTCCGATAACATATGTTGAAACTGATCTGTTCATTTTCCATAAGTCTGACCATATTGCACCAATATCCTGAGGGTTTCTTCCTAAAATAATTGGTTTTATAAATTCAATTAAACCTGGAGCATGATGATCTGCACCGACTCTTGATGATCCTAAAAAAGAGTTTCCACTGATCCCTTCGTCAGTTTCAACAGTTACTACTCCAAGTTGAACTGTGTTTCCAAATTGAGTATGATCATTTGTTTTCCATGGTTCTGTTTTCCAATCAAATAGCTCTACTTTTACATTTGTTATTTTCATTTTTTCCTGCACTTGAATACTTTATTTTTTGACATCTTATTATATTTATATTTAAATATCTAATTTATTTTTCATAAAATTATAAAAATGAATATAAAAGTTACAGAAGCTAACAATACTGAAAAAATAAAACAATGTCACAATATTAGACTGGAAGTCTTTGTAGAGGAGCAGAAAGTTCCAGTTGAAATTGAGATTGATGATTTAGATGAAATATCAATACATGCACTCGCATATATTGATGGAATTACAGTTGCTACAGGTAGACTTATTCCCTCTAAAGAAAAAGGAAAAATAGGTAGAATGGCGGTTATTAAGAAATATCGAAGAACAGGAATAGGGGGAGAGGTTCTTTCATTCCTTGAAAAAAAGGCCAAGAGCATAGGGATTTCTTACATTTCACTCCATGCTCAAGAATATGTAAAAAATTTTTATCTAAGTCATGGATATAAACAAATTGGAGAACCTTTTCTTGAAGCAGAAATAGATCACATAGAAATGTATAAAAATCTATAAAAAATATTTTTTATTCTAAAATTTTAGTTGTGTTATCATTTTTTCTATGAAAAATTATAAATGGATTGCCTTCTTTGCTGTTGCACTTTCCTTATTTGTAAATGTAGCAAGTATGGGCGCTATAATTATTTCTCTAAAAGAAATTTCTTTATCTTTTGGAACTTCAATACATCAAGTTTCTTGGTTAGTAATAATTCATTTATTAACTGTCACTGCAATATTGTTGCCAGCAGGTAATTTTGCAGATAGATTCGGTCAAAAAAAAGTTCATATGGTAGGAATTGCTACTTTTATAGTAGGAACAGCAATAGGTTTTTTTGCTCCAAATTTTATAATCTTAATTTTCTCAAGAATTATCATGGCAATAGGTTCTGGAATGGGGCAGGCAGTAGGTGGAGCCATAGTAACTAACTTATTTCCTGAAAGTGAAAGAGGAAAATCTCTCGGACTAATGAGTACCACGGTTGGTCTAGGTCAAACAGTTGGCCCAGTCATAGGAGGAGTATTGGTATTTAATTTAGGATGGCAAACTGTATATCTATCATTACTTATACCAATGATCTTTGCATTCATACTAGGACATTTTTTACTTAGAAAAGATAATATTAAGCAAAAAAACAATCCTGATCAATTTGATTTTAGAGGAGCATTTTTTGGAATTGCTTTTATAATCTCAATTATCTTAGGTATGAAAAATATTGTTTTTGAAGATCTTTTTAGTAATTTTGCTTTACTCTTTATTTTGATATCGGTTCCATTTGCTATTTTGTTTATATTTACAGAGATTAGATCTCAAAATCCTATTCTTAATTTTAATTTGTTTAGAATAAGATCTTTTTCTATAGCCGTAAATACAAGGTTCTTTGCATTCTTAGCAATGTCATCAAATATGATTTTGATGCCAATTTTTTTGACTGGATTATTGAGTATTAATGAATCTAGAGTAGGGCTAATGTTAATTTTTCAATCTTTGGGGATGGCTTTTGCTGCTGGATTAGGCGGAAGATTATCTGATAAATTTGGAAGAATCAAGTTTATAATTTTTGGATTGTTATTAATGATTTTTTCTAATATATTTATAGCTCAGTTTAATATTTCAACATCTAGATCGTTTATTACAACTATTCTACTTATAAATGGTTTAGGTATGGGATTCTGGGGATCTCCAAATATGGCCTTAACTTACAGCTCTCTCGACAAAAATTTAACTGGTTTTGTATCCTCAATAATTAGTTTTACAAGAAATATGGGAAATACATTTGGACAAACATTAGCAACTATAATGTTGACTGCATTCTTAATTTTAGGTGCTAATTACAAAGGAGATATTGCAAGCTTAAATTCTTTAGATAAAGATTCTATGAATGTTTTTCTCAATGCTTGGAAATTTATATATTTCTCTTCAGTTGTTTTTTTAGTTATTTCTCTACTACCTAATATTTTTCTAGCTAGGTCAAAACAAATATAATAGAAGAATGAAATATTTATTATTTACAGCATTACTTTTTTTATTTTCTTGTTCTGAAAATACTGAAACCCAAGCATATGTATCGACTTCATCAAATATTATTGAATCTTCAAATAAAGAATTAATAAGAACATTTAAGGATGATTATTCTCATTGGAAAAATGATAATGGTACAGAATCGTACGAAGATTTGAGATTTGAGCTAGGTTTTTATGGTTCATTTAATGAAATGAGACAAGCTCAATATAGAAAAATGGGAATAGTAACTGATCTTTCTCAGATCCAAAATATAATTGACTCTGGGAAACCAACTTTTATTGAAGGATGGAGTGAATCATGTGTTTATTGCAAAATGGGAGAAGTAGCATTAAAAAAATTAAAAGCTGAGCACTCAAATCAGGTGAATTTTGTTATTGTTGATGTTTCAAATAGATATTTAGAAGATGTCACTGAAACTCTAAGATATTTCCAAATTTCAAGTACTCCAACTTATATCATTCTTGATAAAAACGGTGAAGAAACCTATAGATCTGTTGGGTATGCAGCTGAAGGCGAAAAATTATCAAAAATTTTGTACGAAAACTATTGATATGTATTTTGATTTAATTAAAAAAAACAAACTAAGATTAGCTCCCATGGCTGGAGTTACTAATTCTCCCTTCAGAGAGATTTGTATTCTAAACAATTCAGGTTTTGTGACTTCAGAAGAAATAGATGCTACCTCACTTGTTTATGATAAATCTATTAGGACTAAAGAAATTGCAAGTTTTAATATAAAAGAAAAACCTATAGCTCTTCAGCTTTTAGGATGTGATGAAAAAATCATGTCTGAAGCATCAATAATACTTCAACAAATGGGCGCAGACATTATAGATATTAATATGGGATGTCCCGTTCCAAAAATTACCAAAAAAGGAAAGGGCTCAGCCTTAATGAAAGATATTATCCAAACCTCAAAATTGGTAAATAAAATTAGAAAAGCAACTAAGATTCCTCTTACTGCAAAGATTAGAAGCGGATGGAATGAAGAAGATCAAAATGCTGTAGAATTTTCTAAAATGTTAGAAGAAGAAGGTATTGATGGGATAACTATACATCCTCGAACTAGAGCTCAAAGATATGAAGGTCTATCAAAATGGGAAATAATAAAAAATGTTGTTGATAACATAAAAATACCAGTAACAGGAAATGGAGATGTAAAATCTTTTGAGGATGCTGAATTAATGATTAAAAATACTGGTTGTCACTCTGTGATGATTGGAAGGAATGCTATTGGTAATCCATGGATCTTCAATCCTCAATTTCAAAAGCTTGATGAGATCAAAAGAATAAAAAAAATGATTAATGACATAAAGATACATATCGATTATATGAAACAATTTTTTAGTAAAAAAAATATTGATTTACAGATAAAAAAACAACTTTCTTACTATTCCAAAGGCTTAATAAATTCAAAAGAACTGAGGCAAAAAATTTTTAAATCTAATGAAGACATCGAAATAATAATTCTTTATTTCTTTGAAAATTTAGAGAAAAACTTTAATTATGAGGACGTGAAACTTGAAAAAGCCTCAATACAGTGAATTGGGATTAAGACCAACTACTTCTAAAGTTATAGGTGCAATTTTTTCGATGATGGGTCATTCTAATTTAGAGGGGAAAAAATTTTTAGATTTATATGCAGGTACAGGTTCGGTTGGAATAAGAGCTTTGGAACTTGGAGCAAAGCATTGTTTTTTCTTTGACAGAAATCAAGATTTTATACAAAAGATTAAATTAAGGACTAAAAAACTTAAGTTTGAGAGTAAAACTACAGCTCTAAAGGGCAATTGTGAAACTCAACTAAATAAAATTAATGAAACTTTCGATTTTATTTTTGTTGATCCTCCGTATGACCAAAAACCTTTTGAAAAAATATTTGAACAATTAATTGATTACAGTCTTGTACATAAAGAAACTAGATTATTTGCTGAACATTCTTCTAGAATAAAATTACTAGATGAGTATAAACTATTTAAAAAGAAACAGGAAAAAAAATATGGAGATACATCCATTTCAGTTTTTTCTTTTTGAGAAAGAAATATGATAAAAGGAATTTATCCAGGAACATTTGACCCAGTAACAAATGGTCATTTTGACATAGTAGAACGAGCTTCTAAAATGTTTGAAGAAGTAACTATTTGTGTTTATTCAGGTTCTATGAAGAATGTCATTTTTAATGTTGATGAAAGAGTTGAGATGATTAATAAATCTATCTCAAATTTATCAAACGTAAACGTTACTAAATTTGATAAGTTAACTGTTAATTTGGCTGAAGAATTAGGGGCAAGTGTCATTATTAGAGGTTTAAGAATCGGAGCTGACTTTGAGTATGAGAGAGAAATGGCTCTAACAAATAGAGAAATGAATTCAAAAATAGATACAGTTTGCTTAATTTCATCCTTAAAGTTTCAATATGTCAGTTCAAGTAGAGTAAAAGAAATTGCTTTGTTAGGTGGAGATGTTAGCTCTTTGGTACCTGGCCATGTGCTAACACCATTTTTAGAAAGAATAAAAAAATCCGCTTAAAAAGTTAAAGTAATTTATATCAATTATGCAATAAAATTTATTTATTGGAGGAAATATTAATATTTTTGAAGAATTAAAAAGTTTAGAAAAGTTAATCAATGAGTCTGGTTCTTTAATACCAGGAAAAGGTTTAGATAAACCTAGAGCTATTGAGATTATAAATCAAGTTATTGCTAGTCTACCTACAGAGCTTGACGAAGCAGGAATGGTAACAAGGCAAAAAGAGGCAATTATTGACCAAGCAGACAAAGAAGCCACAAGGATTAGAAATTACGCTGATGAAGAAGCCTCTACAATGAGAGAGATAGCAAAAAGAGACGCTGCCGAAATTATTTCTGAAGCTGAAAAAAAAGCTGAAGAAATGATCATGGAAACATCTATAGTAGACGGAGCCAATAGAAAATCAGAAGAAATTGTATCTGAAGCACAGGCTGAGTCAGAAAGAATTATTCTGAACGCTCAACAAGAATCTGCAAGAATGCTTGATGAATCTGAACAAATTTCAACAGATAGAAGAGATGGTGCTGATAATTATGCCAAAGAAGTTTTGTATGCCTTGGAAGAAAGAATTTCAACAATACTAAGCCAAGTAAGAAGCGGTTTAGATTTACTTGATGATCCTAATGAATCTGAGAATGAAAATATAACTATGGAACAAAATCAGTAGATTTATCTTCCATAATCGTCATCTAATCTTTCAATATCATCCTCATCAATGTAGTCTCCTATCTGGACTTCAATGATTTCTAGTGGGTCAATTTCGGATATATTTTCAATTCTATGAGCTACAGTTCTAGGTACACTTGCTGATTCGCCTTTTCCTAATTCTAACTGCTTCTCCCCAATAGTTACTCTTGCTGTACCTCTTGCTATGACCCATTCTTCGTCACGATGTTTATGAGTTTGAAGAGATAATCTACTTTTAGGCTTTACTGTTAGTCTTTTAGATTGATAACCTGGGCCTTTACAAAGTATCTCAAAACTACCCCAAGGTCTTTCTGTTTTATTTTCTTTTTTATTTGAGCCAAAGTTGATTGGATTTTGTACCATTTTTAATTTTCTTTTTTT
>JAZANE010000100.1:0-3496 GCA_036228785.1 Chloroflexota bacterium | reverse complement strand
AACAAATATAGAAATCAATAAGCAGATTATTGATATTAGTAACACAAAAAAATGTATTTTTAATTTGTTTATACTTCTGTAATAAACGATTGTCAGCTGTTGAATTCTTAGATTAGGCAATGCTATGAGAAATAAAATAGATATAGCTATGGAATATGCACTAATAGAAATTTCTGGATCATTTGTTCTTCCCATTATTGCGTTTAAGACAGGAGATAAAAATTGAGTTATTGATAAGTTTATAGATGTCGGAATTAATATCGCAAATGCAGTTAGATAAAATTTATCAATAAAAAAAAAATTCTTTTTCAATATTTAAACTTTCTTAATTTCAAAATTTTCTTCTGATGATTTTTCAACAGTATTTTCTAACATACCTTGAAATTGATTCGAATAAATTGAAATAGAATCCCCAGGCTTAAACTT
Organism: Chloroflexota bacterium; assembly: GCA_036228785.1. Classification (GTDB taxonomy): domain Bacteria; phylum Chloroflexota; class Dehalococcoidia; order Lucifugimonadales; family Lucifugimonadaceae; genus TMED-70. The sequence goes on along the minus strand of JAZANE010000100.1, from coordinate 3,070 downwards.
CCACTTTCTAGTTGAAAATGATAATTGACTAGTTCCAAAAAAATGAAGATGTATATCGCCAGGATTTCTATGAATATCATATTTGAAATGATGATATTCCATATTGTTCAAACTATGTGACATATATTCTTCACCTGATTTTAATTCACCGCTACTATATATAACGCTCCCATCTCTGGTAATATCACATTTTAGTGTCACATCAGAAAAATTTAGAGAAGTATTTATTGATGGACCTACAGAACAATTTCTAAGTTTAGAATGAGCTAAATATAAATAATTAATTTGTTCAGTTTCATGATCAGAGAATTCATTTCCCAAAGAAAAACCAATTCTTACAGGATTTCTTTTTTCATCAATAATGTAACAACCGACGACTTCAGGTTCTTCGCCACCATCTAATGAAAATGAAGGCAATAATATATTATCTTTATGCCCCTTTATGTTAAATCCATTCCCTTTATAGAACCATTCAGGAGCTACTCCTATTTCTCCAGAAGAAGGCTTCCCTCCTTTTAAGCCCATTTCAAACATTTTTGCTGAATCAGTTTGATCTTTTTTTTCATCATCATCATTATGCATCATGTCTCTTGATTTTACTGAACCTGTATGAGTAAGACCTGTCCCTGAAATAAATAATCTGTATGGATCAGGATGTGTTATAGGAGGTAAAATATTAACATCAAATTTTTTAGGATCACTAATTAATTCTTCATAATTAAATTCAAAAACAGGACAGTTCTTAATTTTTGGCTCTAAAAATTCTTCTATAGTAATAGAATTTTTAATTAACTCCATAAACAATTTATAAGTTGTATCAATATCTTTATTTTGGGCAGTTAGGTTTATAATTTTATTTTCTTCTAAAACTCCAACAGCTGTTAAATTATTTGGGAACTTTAGCTGTATTAAATTCATGATAGCCTCTCGATAATTATTAGAATTAGTATTTTTTTTATTCGATAGAATATTTTTGATAATAATACAATATATAAAAAAATAATAAATTTATGTTCAAATGAGTGATAATTTACAAATTTTAGTAATCAACGGGCCTAACTTAAATATGCTGGGTAAAAGAGAAACGGATATTTATGGTACAAGAACTCTGGATCAAATCACTTCTGATTTAGAAAAAAAAATAAATGACAAAAGCTTGTCTTTAGACTTTTTTCAAAGCAATCATGAAGGTGAAATATTAGATTTTATGCATAAAAATAATAATAAGGTTGATGGATGTATTATAAATGCTGGTGCTTTAACACACTCTTCAACTGCTCTTCATGATGCAATTAAGTCGGTAGATTTCCCTTGTGTAGAAGTACATATGTCCAATATTTACTCCAGGAAAGAAAGTTGGAGGCAAAAGTCCTTGATAGCCCCTGCAGTTATTGGAACTGTTCAAGGATTTGGTGAAGAAAGTTATAAAGCTGCTTTAGAATTACTAGTTCAATATATTAGAAACTAGAAATTTTTTCCCCATTCATCGAAGTTGAAATTTATATCTAATGGGTTTCTTTCTCTTTGTTTATTATGTTTTTCTAATAATTCTTTTGAAAGCATGTCTATTTTGCCTTCTTTACCAATTACTAAAAGAAACGCAACTTGACTGTCACTTGGTATATTAGATATTTCCTTTACTTTATCTTCGTCCCAACCCCCTATTGGATGGGATTCTAGTCCTAATTCAGCTGATCTAATCATTGCATTTTGGCCTGAGAAACCAATATTAAGAAATGTTTTAGGAGAAATATTTTTTTCATTTTCTGTGCAAAAAATTATTATCAAACCTGAATTTTTAGCCCATTCCTGATTGTCTTTAGACATCGCTTGGATCAATCTTTCAAAACGATTGGAAGATCTTTCTACAGCTATTATTTTCCATGGTTGAAGATTTCTAGATGATGGTGCCCAAATTGAAGCTTGAATAATAGAATCAATCTCTTTTTTAGATAAATCTTGGGGACTAAAATTTACTGAACTATTTCTCTTAAAAATCGCTGAATCAAACAATATGTAATCTCCTATACTTTAAGTTTATTTTATTGTAACCTACTCTATTAAATCCTACATTATTATAAGGCAAAAAAATGATTTATGAATTTAGAACATATCAAATTAAATCTGGCAGTCTACCTATCGTATTAGAAAAGTTTGAAGAAAAAATAGATGGTAGAAATAATATCTCAAAAATTGGAGCTTTTTGGTTTACAGAAATTGGACCATTAAATCAAATAATACATGTATGGCCATACGATAATATTGAACATAGAAATAACGCAAGACAAGAAGCAGTTGAGAAAAAATTATGGCCTCCAGATACTTCAGAATATATGGTAAGTATGAATTCTGAAATTTGGAAACCCGCACCTTTTAGTCCATCATTTACTGATAGAGAAATAGGACCGTTCTTTGAAATGAGAATGTATACATTTGAACCAGAACAGATAGACAAAATACTTGGACCATGGGAAGAAAAATTAGAAGCAAGAAACAATCTGGCCCCTCTTGTTGGAGCCTTTATTTCAGAAATTGGAGATGTTAATAAATTTATGCATATATGGGGTTACAAAAGTCTACAACATAGAACTGAGGCTAGAGAAAAATTTAGTTCCATAGGATGGCCACCAAAGTCAGATGCTAAACCTCCCTTAAAAATGGAAAACAAGATAGTTATGGCAGCTAATTTTTCTCCTATTAAATAATCAAAAAGAAAAATTGTTTTGTCTTAAGTTCTCATAAGCTATTATTGAAACTGAGTTACAAATATTTATAGATCTAACGTTTGGAAACATCGGAATAAATATTTTACTATCTTCATCAAAATCATCTAATATTGATTGATTAATTCCACTACTTTCAGACCCAAAAACGTAAGAATCATCAAAATTAAAATCGCAATCTACATAATTTTTTTTTGCATTAGTATCAGTTAAGTATATTTTTGAGTCATTTTCTCTCAAAAAATCATCAAAATTATCATGAATATAAACATCAGATAAATCAAAATAATCTAATGATGCTCTGCGCAGATTTTTATCATCTAATGTAAACCCTAAAGGTTGTATAA
>JAZANE010000099.1:0-3268 GCA_036228785.1 Chloroflexota bacterium | reverse complement strand
GGAATAAATTCTAGAGAAAAATTAGAAAATATAATAAAAATAAATCCTAATATTCAAGTTATAGAATGGAAAAATTCTGGTCATAATATTCACAGAGATTTTCCTGTTGAATTTTCAGAAGGTATTTTGAGTTATATAGAAAAATGAAAAGTTATCTTGAAATCAACACCAAAAAAATTTCTTATTACAAATATGGAGATGGGGATCCTGTTATTTTGTTACATGGAATAACCAGTTCATCAAATACTTGGAAAGAATTAATTGACGATTTATCAAAAAATAGAACGGTGTACACAATTGATTTCAGAGGTCATGGAAACTCAGACAATTTTAGTAGCTATATGTGGTCAGATTTTAGTAAAGATATTTTATTTTTTATAGAAAAAATTATCAAAAAGCCTTTAGATTTAATTGGACATTCACTAGGTGCATGCATTGCATCAGAGGTTGCAGCTCTTTCTAAATATAAAGTAAAAAATTTAATTTTAGAAGACCCTCCTTTTTTTCATGCAAAAAGAGTGGGAGTAGAAGGAGTTAGTAAAAGATTTTCATATAATTTGTCATTAGCAAAGAGCTCTAACTCAATGGATAATATATACAAAAAGCTCTCTGAAAATAGTAAACTTTCTAAAGTCAGGAATTTAGATACTATAGCTGAAAACTTGAGTAATCTAGACTATAAAGTTCTTGAAGAAACTATAGATGGCTCAGCATTGTCAAATTTTAATCCATTAGAAATTTTTGAAAATATTTCTAATGTAAGAACATTATTAATCGTGGGTGATGAAAAAAAGACAGGCCAAGTTATAATTCAGGAAGAAATTGAAATAATGAAACAAAAAATAAATAATCTACATATAGAAAAATTAGATTGTGGTCATAACATTCATGATGAAAAATTAAATGATTTTAAAAAATTAGTATTAGAGTTCTTAAATTAGAGGAAAGTCTATAAAAGTTTGTAAAATAATCATAACCAGTAGAGTAAATATTCCTGCAATAACGTCATCTCCCAATACTCCATAGGCTCTAGGTAATTCCTCAAATTTATTTATTGGAAAAGGTTTGAAAATATCAAAAAATCTAAAAATAAAGAATGATATTATGATAGCGATAATATTATATTCAATAAAAATAATTGGAATAAACATACCTACCCACTCATCGAAAACAACATGATGTGGATCTGGATTTTCCTCAGTAATTGTTCTATTTATTGTATAAATACCAATTGGAATATAAGCAATAAGAATTACTAGGTTTATAATTAGGAAACTTACTTGTCTAAGTTCTAAAAAATCTATAAATATCCATTTAGAAAGTATAAAAATAATCAAACAGAATAATGCTGCCCAACTTCCTCCTCCCCTCAAAGGAAAATATCCAATAAAAAACACTGTTGAAATAAAATGAGAAAAATTGATCTTTTTGACTAAGGGCATAATTTTAAAGATTTTTCATCCAAGTTAATGAATCTATTGTATTATCATATGGTTTGTACTCACACCCAACCCACCCTGAATAACCAATTTTATCTAATAAATTAAAAATAGCAGGATAATTTATCTCACCAGTTCCTGGTTCATATCTACCAGGATTATCTGCTATTTGTATGTGACCAATACTATCAAATAATTCTGTAATTGTTCTAATTAGATCTCCTTCCATTATCTGCATATGGTAGACATCATATAAAAGAAATGCATTATGGTGATTTATTTGTTCAATTAGATCCATCCCCTGTTTTGATGTATTTATAAAAAATCCAGGTTGATCAACAGTATTAATAGGTTCAATTAGTGCCTTAATATTTTTTTCTGCCAATTTTTCTGAAGCAATTCTTTGATTTTCAACCAAAGTTTCAAAGATTTCTTCATCATCAAAACCTTGAGGTTTAGCTCCTATTCCAGTATTTACACCAATACATCCAAGAGTAGATGCATAACTAATTCCTAAATCTAATCTTTCTAAAAAAAGATCTTTTTTATCAGGTATTAGTGCTAAATTTGCTTGATCAGTATCTGGATCATTCACGGGAAGATTAATAATTACATGTTTTAAGTTATGGGTTTCAAGTTTTTCTAATATTTGATCTTTTTCAAGAGAGTAAGGTGCCTGTAATTCTACTCCCTTAAATCCTGCTTTAGATGCTTGTTCATATCTATCTATGAGCTCGTACTCATTAAACATAAACTGAAGATTTGCTTCTAACTTAACCACTTTTTTCTCCAATATTTTTCATCCAAGATAGACTATCATCTGTGGATTTTTTTGGATTATATTCACATCCAATCCAACCGTCATAATTTTTATCAAGAAAAGAAAATATATTAGAATAATTTAATTCTCCAGTACCAGGTTCATTTCTACCTGGATTATCTGCAATTTGTATATGACCTATTTGGGATTTATTAGTTTCAAATGTCCTTAAAATATCCCCTTCCATAATTTGCATATGATAAATGTCATATTGAATTTTAACATTTTTTCTGTCTACTGCATCAATTATTTCCTTACAGTGGTTAGTATTTGACACAAAATAATTTGGGGCATCAATTAAATTAAGACCTTCTACTAATACAGTTATATCTTTATCAATAGTTTGTTCTGATGCATAAGAAACATTTTCAATTAAGGTATCATTTAGCTCTTTGTCAGAAAACCTTCCATCATTGATTCCTACTAGAACAGTTAGCCTTTTACAATCTAAAAATGTTGCATATTCTAGAGCTTTATGAACTCCTTCTTGAAATTCTGATTTTCTATCTGGAAAGATTGCAATACCTCTGTCTCCAGACGCAAAATCTCCTGCTGGAAAATCAAAAAGAATTTGCTTTAGATTATTTTTTTCTAGTTCATTCTTAATATCTTCCTTTTTATAATCATAGGGAAAAAGATATTCAACTCCCTTAAAGCCCTTCTGAGATGCTAATTGAAATCTTTCCATAAAATCACTTTCAGTAAACATCATTGATAAATTAGCTGCAAAATTAATCATTTATAACTCCTTTTTTACTATCTATGTATAATATCTGGTTCTTTTAGGTAATACTTTGTTTCTTCTTCAAAGATTTTTGCAATTTGAAGTACACCTAAATCATCAAGTTTTTTCCCTACTATTTGTACACCTGTGGGTAACCCATTTACAAATCCACTTGGAACGCTTATGCTGGGACAACCTGTAACAGTGATTGCATAACAAAGACTCATCCAATCAATATAGGTTTCTAATTTTACACCATCTATTTCATCCACATATTCTTTATTT
>JAZANE010000098.1:0-3498 GCA_036228785.1 Chloroflexota bacterium | reverse complement strand
TTATAAAAAAAAATATTATAATGCAATAGGTTTACCACTAAGTAAATGGAAGTGAAGATGCATAACGGTCTGTCCTCCTCCTTCACCTACATTTGTTAGTATTTGATATCCTTCTTCAGATATTCCTTTTGTTGATGCAAGTTTCTTACAAACCATTAGGAGATGAGATAATATATCTTTGTCAATTTCCTCGGCAGTATTTATATTAATTATTGGTTTTTTGGGTATAACTAAAATATGAACTTTTGCTTTAGGATTGATATCGTTAATTGCTATGCAAATATCATCTTCATATTGTATTTCACTGGGAATTTCTTTATTTATTATCTTTGAAAAAATGGTTTCCATTTTTATGAATCTGTGTGTATTACAACTTCATAATCTTTCCCATTAATTGTAACCTTTGTAACTTCTCCATTTGGTGATTTAGGTTCAGACTTTGATGTAGGTTTATCAGAATTATCTTCCTTATACCTAACTCCTAATTCAGAATTTCCCTCAAGAAAAGCTATACCTTTTTCACCACAAGTAGCCGAAATAAAAATATTTTCATCACTTGTTTCAAGACCTTTTTCTTCAAGTAGCTTTTTATTGTATTTAATTCCAAGTTGAGAATTATCATCATTCAAGTCATGGACATCCTCTTGAGTCGGTTTTAAGGATAGTTGCTCAGAGGCAATTTTCATTATTTCAGGGTTAGGATCTGTTGGAGTTTTTCCAAAATAGCCTAGAATCATCTTTCCATAGCTGTCAGAAATTTTTGACCATTTTTCTTGAACAGTATTTGTAAAAGCTTGTTGAAAATAAAACTGAGAAACAGGTGTAACTGAAGTCCCAAAACCACCCATTTCAACAACTTCTCGCATATTCTCAATTACTTTACCAAAAAGATCAAGAGATCCATTATCTCTCATCATTTGAGTATTTGCTGTTAATGCTCCACCTGGCATAGGTGAAAACGGAATAACAGGATTTACAGTTATAGCCTCTGGGGGTAAGTAATATTTTTCCATTTGATCAATAAACATTTTTTCTACTTCAAGGATTTTCTCTTCATCAATATCTAAAGTATAGTCGGTGCCTCTTAAGGCTTGCCACATTGTTAATATATCTGCCTGAGAAGTTCCTCCACTTACTGGGGACATCGCTAAATCTATTATGTCAGCGCCTGCTTCAATTGCTGCCATATTACATGAGACTGCCATACCTGCTGTGTCATGAGTATGAAATTGAATAACTGTATTCTCTGGCAATAACTTTCTAGCATTTTTTATAGATTCAAAAACTATTGAAGGAGGCGTTGTTCCTGATGCATCTTTGAAGGCTAAACTGTCAAAAGGTATATCTGCTTTAAGTATTTCTTTGATTTTATCAGTATAAAAATCTGCAGAATGGTAATATTTTTCATTTAAGCTTGGCGGTAAACCCATAAGGGCTATCACAATTTGATGGTTCAATCCTGCATTAGTTATACACTCACCTGAAAAAGCAAGATTCCTAATATCCATTAATGCATCAAAGTTTCTGATAGTAGTTATGCCATGCTTCTTAAATAATTTTGCATGTAGATCAACAATATCCCTTGATTGAGATTCTAAACCAACAACATTAACTCCTCTAGCTAAAGTTTGGAGATTTATATCTTTACCTACTACTTCTCTAGATTTATCCATCATATCAAATGCATCTTCTTGGCAGTAGAAATATAAACTTTGAAACCTAGCCCCTCCACCAATTTCAAAGTTATCATTACCAGCTTCTACGGCTGCTTTTAAGATTGGTGTGAAATCTTCTGTTTTAACTCTTGCTCCATAACATGATTGAAAACCATCACGGAAAGAGGTATCCATAAATTTTATTTTTTTCATAAAGGCAATTATAAGATAAAAAAAAATATATATTATTATTCCTAGAGTAAAAAACTCCTTTTTTGATTAATTCTTTAATTGTTTAAATATCTTACTAATTTTCCCAGATGTAAGTTTTCTATTAATTTCTTTCAAAATCAAAAAAATAATAAAGTGAGCTGATACTAGTTAGTATAATTTTTGATAGCATATAATTTATACTGAAAATTCTGCGGAAGTGGCTCAGTGGTAGAGCATCTCCTTGCCAAGGAGAAGGTCGCGAGTTCGAATCTCGTCTTCCGCTCCATTATTCTAATTTTTGATAACATTTATTTGTATTAAAAAAAATCTTTATGACAAAAAATCTTAAATTAGATAACAAACTTGATAAATTTCTAAAATCAGCAATTGAAGCATTAGACATTGCAAAAGAAATAACCAAAGATATTGATTTTTCTGAAAGTAGTCTCAAAGATGATGGCAGTTTGCTAACAGAATACGACTTAAGAGTAGAAAAAGAAATATACAATATCTTATCCAAAACTGATGCTGATATAGTTACAGAAGAAATCTTGGGAAGAGAAAATAACAAAGAGTTTTGTTGGTTTGTAGATCCTATTGATGGCACAACTTCATTTTCAAAAGGGATTCCATTATTTGGAACCATTATCGGTTTGGCTCAAAAAGAAAATCCAATAATGGGATTTATTGAACTTCCTAAGTTTAATCAAAGATTTTTCTCAGTGTCAGGAAAAGGATGTTACAAAAATAATTCTCTAATAAAAGCATCAAATTGTGATGATTTATCTAAAGCTATGATTTCCTATGGTTCCCCACAAAGATTTATAAAGGAAAACTTAATAAATCAGATTAATGAGATAGATAAAATAGTCTGGGAGTCAAGAGGTTTTTCTGATTGCTTTGGTTATAGCTTAGCTTTCAACGGATCAATTGATTTATATATAGAAGTAGACTTAAATCCCTGGGAAACAATAGCGTTAGAATCTCTATCTAAAGAATCAGGTGCTGGATTTGCAGAAAAACCAAGTATAGATGGTAAAAAAAATATTATTTTTGGTTCTCAAAAATTGATACCAGAAATTATAGAAATTCTTGGTGGTAATTGGATAATAAAATAGAAGAAAAAAACCTAGGAACTTTTGCAGCCCTAAAAGCAAAAAAATATAGATTATTTTGGTCTGCATCCATAGCTTCTGTTGGGGCTACTCAATTATTAAGTTTGACTGTAGGTAAGTTAGTTTTCGATCTTAGCGGCTCAGAATTATTACTAGGATTAGCTGCGGCAGTATTTGGTATTGGGACTATGGTAATTAATTTTTTGGGTGGAGTAGTCGCAGACAGAATAGATAAACGCATACTTATGATAATCACTTCTTTTTCGATGAGTTTATCATTACTTTTTTTGGCAATTATAGATTCAGTAAATTATGAAACAGTTCTGATTGTTATAATTTTTTCAACTTTGATGGGATTAATAAGTGGTTTCGATTGGCCTGTAAGATCATCCATTTTCCCTCAATTTATTGATCATAAATCTCAAATGATGAGTGCCGTGGCACTTAATGCAATGTTATGGCAAGGGCTTAGAATTCTTGCACCAGCATCAGGAGGTTTCTTAATTGCTTATCTA
>JAZANE010000097.1:0-3018 GCA_036228785.1 Chloroflexota bacterium | reverse complement strand
GTTTTCAAAGAATTCTGCAATATTTACATCAATAATTGATCTTTGTGCTTCTGCTAACGAAATATCAATAGAGGATAATGATAGTCCTTTTTCAACATTCCAAATCAAAGTATCTTTCATTTTATCTCTATGATTTTTTATGTGTTCTTTATGTGTATTAGCAAAAGAATAGGCTCTGTAAGTTTGGAAAACATTATCAACATTTTCAAGATCTGGATAATTTTCTTCCATAATAAAACCTAAATTTGAAAAAGTTTTTACAGTATTACTAAAATTTTCTGAAATTTCTTTGCTTACAGGATAGTTACCTAAATTATGAGAGAATGCTAGTTTTATATTCTTAGGATTAGGGATATCTAATCTAAGAAATTTATCAGGTTTTTCGTTTATACTATTTCCTATTCTATTATCATAACCAGCCATTACTGACAATAACAAAGTTAGATCATCAATATTTCTAGCCATAGGTCCATTTACACTATAGTTGTTGTAGGTTATTTCACTTGGCAACTGAGGTACTCTACCAATTGATGTTCTAAAACCTACTACATTATTCCAAGCAGCTGGATTTCTTAGTGATCCGCCCATATCACTTCCTTGGCAAAGAGGAGACATTCTCATGGCGAGAGCTGTTCCAGCTCCACCGCTAGATCCTCCACAAGTTTTAGTCAAATCATAAGGGTTTGAAGTTGTACCAAAAATATCATTAAAGGTTTGAGAACCAGCTCCAAATTCAGGAGTATTACTTTTGCCTAAAATTATTGATCCTGAATTTTTAATTTTTTCTACAACAAGATCATCTTCTTCAGGAATATTATTTTCATATATTCTTGACCCCATAGTTGTTCTAATGCCTTTAGTTTTAGTAAGATCTTTAATAAAAATTGGTATACCTGACAATGGTTTATCAAACTTTTTTTTTGAATCTAATTTTCTTGCTTCTGATACAGCTTGTTCAGGTGTAAAAGTACATATTGCGTTTGTCTTAATATCATATTTTTCTACTTGATCTATATGTATATTCACTAGTTCTTCATTGGAAATTTTGCCTGAGGAAATCAAATCTTTCATTTGAGTTACCTTAAGATTTAATATTTCCTTCTTATCGTTATCTGAAAAATTAGTCATTTACCACCAAACTTTTCCATCAATATCATCAGATATCTCAGAAAAATCTTTTTCATATATTCCGCTAGATAGATATTTCCAACCTCCATCAGCAAAAATAGTAACTAAGTTAGCATTATCTAATCTTTTAGACATTTTTACACAAGTTGCTAATGTAGCTCCAGATGAAACTCCAACAAATAAACCATGCGTCTCCATAACTTTCTTAGTCCAAAAAAAAGATTCTTCAGCCTCAACCATTATTCTTCCATCAAGTTTATCTAAATCTAGTATGGGTGGAATATATCCATGTTCAATAGATCTAAGACCTTGAACAACATCATCAGGATGAGGTGCTGTTGCTATTATTTTTATAGAATCATTTATTTCTTTCAACCTCTTACCAACACCCATCAAAGTTCCGCCAGTTCCTAGTCCTGCAACAAAGTGAGTTATTTCTGGCATTTGTTTAGAAATTTCTAGCCCAGTAGTATAATAATGAGCCTTTATGCTTGCCTGATTTCCATATTGAAAAGGCATAAAATATTCAGGGTTTTCTGAAGATATTTTTTGAGCAAGTTTTATTGAACCATTGGTACCTTCTTTTCCATCAGAAAAAATTATTTCTGCACCAAAAGATTTCAGCAAAGAAACTCTTTCTTGACTCACTGAATCTGGCATAACAGCAATCATCTTATATCCTTTGATTTTAGAAATCATAGCCAATCCAATTCCTGTGTTACCTGATGTTGGTTCAATGATTGTTTGGCCCGGAGTAATTTTACCTTCTTTTTCAGCATCAAAAATCAAGCATTTTGCTACTCTATCTTTAATAGATCCTGTTGGGTTTTCACCTTCCAGCTTTGCGTAAATTCTAACAGTACTATTTTGACTTAAGGAAGATAAATCAACTAGACTAGTATTTCCTATATTTTTTAACTGCCCGATACTAAAATTGTCTATATTTAATCTTGTTTTCATTTATTAGCTAACTACTTTAACACCACAAAATATTTCATAATCAATTAATTCAGTAACTTCGGGGTTATCTCCACATAATTTACAATCAGGATTTTTTCTGACTTTAATCTCTCTGAATTCCATTCCTAGTGCTTCTATCAATAACATTCTTCCTGCTAATGGCTCTCCCACGTCTAAAATTAGTTTAATTGTTTCTAAAGCTTGAATAGACCCTACGAGTCCAGGTAATGCTCCAATTACTCCAGCTTCAGCACAACTAGGAACTTCTCCTGGAGGGGGAGGATCAGGAAATATACACCTATAACATCCTTTACCTGGAATATAAGTTGTTGCTTGTCCATCAAAAATCAATATAGCCCCATCAACAAGTGGTTTTTTTTGCAAGAAAGCGGCATCGTTTACCAAATATATAGTTGCAAAATTATCTGCTCCATTAATGACGATGTCATAGTCATTCATTATCTCAAAAGCATTGGTAGAATTAATTGGTTCTTCATGAATCGTAACATTTATATCGGGATTATGAGCAAGTAGTGTTTCTTTAGCAGACTCAACTTTTCTCTTTCCTACATCTGAGTCAGTATGCAGAATTTGCCTTTGCAGATTTGATACATCCACTACATCAAAATCTACAATTCCAATATTTCCTACTCCTGCTAATGCAAGGTATAAAGAAACAGGAGAACCTAGCCCTCCAGCTCCTATTACCAAAACTTTTGAATCCAGCAAAGCTCTTTGTCCTCTGCTTCCTACGTTGGGCATTATCAAGTGCCTACTATACCTTTCTACCTGAGACGGACTTAATGGTGATATTGACATTTTTTTCTCCAAAAACTTCTTAAAAAAAAACCCCCTTAGCTGGGGGTTCGAACAATTATTAAACTATACTTTCAATAGCTCGAACACTAACTATTGCAACAGCTTACTAAA
>JAZANE010000096.1:0-3822 GCA_036228785.1 Chloroflexota bacterium | reverse complement strand
GACAAGAGTAATTCTGGTCGAAACAATCTTTCACATGAAACATAGAAATTATTACAATCAACTAAAAAAATCATATGAACTTCTTAATTGATGCAACAACTACTCCTAAAATACGAAAATCATTATACTCTGTTACAACGATTGGTTCATATTTTTTATTCGCTGAAATAAGGTTTGTAGAATTAGTACTAATATTAAGTTTTTTAACTAAAAAATCTCCATCTAAAATACATAAAACTATACTATTATTTTTAGGATTGCTAGATTTGTCAACGATGAGAGTATCTCCTGAAAAAATTCCTACTCCACTCATAGAATCACCTGAGACTTTCACGTAAATAGTAGAATTAGGATTTTTTACTAAATAATCTTGAAGATTTAATTGAGAAGCAAAAAGATCTCCCGCTGGAGAAGGAAAGCCTGCAGAAACTGCTACAGAAAAAAAATTATTTTGATCTCTAAAATACATAAGAATCATATCTTACAGATGATTCTTTTTTAGAGTCAATTATTCTGTCTTCTTTTTTCCGTAGATGATACGTCTTCTCTAAAATCTTTTTCTTCTATTAGTTCAAATAAATTCTTATACTTAGAACTTAAGTTATCTAATTTTAAATTATCGAATTCTTTACCTGTAACATTTACTCTTCCTGCAACAATAAATTTACATTTTTTTTCATCAATAGTACTAAACAAATCATCAAGAGACTCATCTATATTAAGATATGATTCATCTAAAATTCTTAAACCAGTATCATAACCAATAACAAAGTGTGAGTTTGGAAACAAGGTAGCTTTTTCTACAAATTTACTACTCTTTGTTATTATTATTTTTTCATCTTCGCTAAATTTTTTTAGCCTAGCACTCAGATCATCACTAACTATTTCTGCTTTATCGACATTAAGTAATGAAATTTCATAATACTTATTCTTATCATATTTTTTTGAACAATAATCAAGTAATTTTCTATGACCATGATGAATTGGATTAAACGAACCGGATAATATAGATGCGTTTTCCACAACAGAATCTAGAACTTTAAGGTTTGAATCAACTATAAAATAATCTGATTCTCCATAACTCAATAACTTAATCTGATCTATAAAACTTTTCATTTTCTAATAGGTTCAAAGGAATAGTTTCTTCTATACCATGTACTTTTGCAATACAATTTATAATTTGCTTACTGATAATTATATCTTCTGAAATTCTGTCTCTTTTATATTTATCAAAATATAAAGAAAAATAAGATAAAGAACCTCTTGTTGCAATTGCTATGTGAGCCCTATCTTCTCCTTTACGATCTCTATTAGTACTTATAGCACCTGTACATCCTAGACCAAATAAATGCATTTCATCTTTTTTATCTGTAAGATTTTTACTATTTTGGTATGCTACTTTTGCCATATTAATAGCCTCTTCTTCACTAACATGACTTGATAACTCTTTACCTAAAAATTCCTTAAGAGAACTCATAGAATAAGGTACATAAGAGGTTATTATTGTATTTGATGTGCCAGATATACCAAAGAGCCATGATAAGGAGCTTATACCGCATCCTGTAATCACTATAGATCCCTTAATGTTATCTATTGAGTGAATCTGATTTATTAGATTTTCAATTTCTTTATCCATTGTAAATTATTACAAGTTTGTTCCTTCAAAAATAATAATATTGTATTAATCAAACAAAAACTTTATTTTATAAACAATTAATCATCAATATAAGCTAGTATATATATACTCAAAAAATCTAAGATTTAGAAATTCTATAGAATAAAATATTATTAGTATGATAAAGAATCTCCCAAATTTTATAACTGTTTCTAGATTATTTTTTGGTTTAGTTATATCTATATTAATTTTTTTTAAGTCTGACCCTATAGTAATCCTTTCGTCAGTACTTTTTCTGGTAGGTTCATTAAGTGATGCTTTAGATGGAGCATTTGCAAGAAGACAATCAAAAGAGTCAACATTTGGTACATTTTTAGATCCTATCGCAGACAAGGTATTTGTTTTCCTAGTATTAATTTCATTAGTTTACAATAATGATTCTTTAGCTTTATTCATAATAGCTACAATAATAATCATGAGAGAAATAGTCGTGATGTCACTTAGAGAGTGGATATCTAAAATAGGAGAAAATGAAGTATTAAGAGTTTCTTCCTCAGCAAAAATCAAAACGATAATTCAAATGGCAGGAATTACTTTATTTATATCAACTCCTGCTATCAATCTAAGCTATTTTTATGAATTTACAATTACAGTACTTATTTTAGGCACTATTATGGGACTTTACTCAGCATACAAATACATTAATAAGTCATTTATTTATATAAAATGAATCAGTTTACAGAATCACACTTAAAAGGTTGGAAAAAAGATTACAAATATCTTATTCAAGGAAAAAGATTAAGGCTAGTGGATGAAGATATATGGATGCTTGGAAAAACAAAGGGAGTAATTTGTTTTTTTTCTGACGATGAAATAGCCTACATATGTTTATCTAAATCTATTTTTCAAACCTTAAGTGACATTTATTCTATAAAGAAAAATAATGAATTGATAAGATTAATATTGAAGTATGACTTAGGTTTTTCAGAAAGAAGATTTTCTGAAAAAAAACTTTCTAAAGCCACTACTAATAAAGTAAAAAAAATAATTAATAACTTAGAATTTTCATTAATTAAACTCAATTCAAATAGTGCTGAAAAAGTTTTAGATGCCTTTGTGTTAGTATCTGACCCAATATACAATGGACATACAACCAAGCTTAATAAAATTATTGATGATTTACCTGAAAAAAAAACTAAAACTTAAAGTGTTCCGGATCTAAGCCTTCTAAGTGCTCCAGGATGCTTTCTCAAGAAGGGTGGAACTTCTAGATCATCTATACTAACTCCTTCTTGTTTAATATTTCTTTCAGCAAAGTCGTCGTCAACAAGTATTGGAAATCCAGTTGCAATAACTGTTATTTTTATTTTTCCATTAAGTTTAGGATTAGTAACACTACCAAAAATTATATTGGCTTCAGGATGTACCTTTGATTTGATTACTTCTGATGCAGCGGTAACTTCATCCAAAGTGGTATCTTGACCACCTGAAACATTAAAAATAACTCCTTTTGCCCCATCAATTGGTAACTCTAGCAAAGGTGATGAAACTGCTTTTTCCGCAGCATCAACTGCTCTTCCTTCCCCAGAGGATTCTCCTATTCCCATCCAGGCTGGACCAGCATTTTCCATAATAGTTTTTACATCAGCAAAGTCTAAATTAATTTCCCCTGGAACTAATATCAGTTCAGCTATAGATTGTATTCCAACTTTTAGGACATCATCTGCTAATGCAAATGCATCATTCATAGATAGATTTTCTTCAGTTTGAAGTAATCGGTCATTAGGAACAACTATCAAAGTATCAACATATTTTTTTAGATTTTCAATACCCTCAAGAGCAGCATCTAATCTTTGCGTTCCTTCGAATCCGAAAGGCTTAGTTACAACTCCAATTGTTAGCGCTCCTGATGATTTAGCGATCTCAGCAATGACTGGTGCTGCACCAGTTCCAGAGCCTCCACCCATACCTGCAGCAACAAATACCATATCTGCATTATTTAGATATTCTTTTATTTCACTTCTACTTTCTTCGGCTGATTGTTTTCCTCTTGAAGGATCACCACCAACGCCCATGCCTCTTGCAATCCTGTCCCCAATTCTGATTTTTTCAGGAATTAAAGAGTTTTCAAGAGCTTGGTTATCTGTATTGACAGCAACAAATTGAATACCAGGAATAGTATCCCTATACATTCTATTAATTGCATT
>JAZANE010000095.1:0-11965 GCA_036228785.1 Chloroflexota bacterium | reverse complement strand
AATAACGGAAAAATTGATAGAAAAAAGATTTCTCAAAAGTATTATGAATAAACTATTACATAAATATCCTACATTTAGAACTTATCCTGTTACATGGGTAATCATTTTTACAAACCTTGTTTTCTTTTTTGTTCAAACTATCACTGGTGGTTCCACAAATATTGAAAATCTAGTAAGAATGGGGGCTAAATTTGATTATGCTATTTCAGAGGGTGAGTATTGGAGATTATTAACTGCAACATTTTTGCATATTGGCTTTATCCATATAATCTTGAACTTGGTTGGATTATTTATTTTTGGAAGACTAATTGAAAAAGAGTTTCTAAGATTTAGATACATTATAATTTATCTGTTTACTGGCATAGCTTCTTCTATTTTTTCATACTGGTCAGGCTCAGCTTTTATGAATATAGAGGAATTAAGAAATTGTAATGAAGGCTTAGGAGCTATTGGTGCGGGAGCTAGTGGTGCAATTTTTGGTTTATTAGGATCGTACTCAGCTTTCTTAGTAATCAATAAAAGTGTACTTGGAGATAACGCTAGAGAGTCATTGATTTCTATAGGACTACTTATATTCTTAAATGTTATTTATGGCGCTTCAGCATCTAATGTTGATCAAGTCGCTCATATTTCTGGATTGATTTGTGGATTTTCCATAGGATGGTTACTAAGTCCTGCAAAACAATTAATAGTATTACCAGAATCAATTAATGAGAATTCAATATTAGTAAGCTTAAATAGAAATAATATATCCAAATTATTTATTGTTAGCTTTATTTTTTTAATTATAATAATCACAATGGCATTTATTCAGAGAACAAATTTTCTCAATGAATTATCAGGCCTATGTAGATTGGATATATGGTACAAAATCAAATAGAAATTGTTGATTCTATAGTTGAACTATTTGCTAACTCAGGCATCAGTGTAACTAATTCTAGAAGAAGAATTATTGCTGAGATTGTAAGAAAAGATGGTCTTTTTACTGCAGAGGAAATCGCCAAAGATTTACCTAACATAGGTCGTGCAACCGTTTATAGAACCATAAAAATTTTATATGAATTGGAAAAGATATGCAGAATAAATATTACAGATGAGCATAGTTACTATGCATTGTCATCATCAGATCATCACCATCACACTGTTTGTAAATCTTGTAATAAAATAGAAGAAATCAGTCTATCTGGTCTTGAGAAATCAATAAAAAAATATCAAAAAGACTTAACTGGCGAGCTTATTTCACATAACTTAGAACTATATATAATTTGCCAAAACTGCACATAATATTTTTCTAGTTTATTTCTTTTAATATTAGTTTTCAATTTTATGAATTATGGTGGAGACGGGGAGGAGTTGAACCCCCCGTCCAAGAAATTTTCCTTCTAAGCTTCTACAGGCTTAGTCGATATCTTAATTTTCGTCAACAAAGGCGCAATCGACAAACCATCAATGTTTGCTTATCTAGAAAAATGTTTGCAAAGCTACTCTAGCAATAACTTTACTCAGCCTAGGTAATTCGTCGCTCTTATGTATCACCCTAAGCAAAGATACAAAAGAACGTCACTAGCTTATTTAAGCAGTAGCGAGAGCGTTATTTCGTTCGCCAATCGTTATTTTGCCATTTCATACGTGGTACGGCAACACGACCTGCAACTTAGAAATCCATTCCCTGTCGAACCCACTCGTCCCCATTACTTTCAATTTTAACTCATTTATTTTTAGTTTTCAAAATTCTACTTATAGATCTGTTAGAGTCTTTCTCTTTGATAGAAGCTCTTTTATCAAATTTCTTTTTTCCTCTAGCTAATGCTATTTCTACTTTTATGTAATTTCTTTTCAAATAAATAGATAATGGAATTATGGTAAGACCCTTCTGAGTTTTTGCTCCACCTAACTTATCAATTTCTTTTTTGTGCAACAATAACTTTCTATCTCGAATAGGATCATAAGTTTCAGGGGATGAATCAAATTTATACTCAGCAACATGACATCCAACAAGCCAAGCCTCTCCTTTATTAACAATAACTCTTGATTCAGCAATAGATAAGTTACTATTCCTTATAGACTTTATTTCGGCTCCATTTAGTACAATACCTGCCTCAAATTTGTCTAGTATTTCATAGTCATAATAGGCTTTTCTGTTTCTTGCTAGTGACATTTTTCTAGTTTTTTAATTCAAAATTCAACTGAGTAATAGCAGCTTCAATTTGTGTGTCATAAAATTCTGATGATTTTGAGGATGATTCTGGTAATTCAATTACTACATCAGGTTCTATTCCAACATCGTGAATTTCTCTTCCATTAGGAGTAAACCAATGGGCATTGGTCAAAAACATACCTCCTCCATTTGACAAATTTCTAACTAAACTTACACTTCCTTTACCATATGTTTTTTCACCAATGATTACGCTTCTTCCATAATCTTGTAAAGCTCCTGCCATAACTTCCGAACCACTTGCTGAGCTACCATTAACTAATGTAACAAGAGGAATATTAGAATATTTTCCAACATTTTCTCCAGCCTTCCACAGAGTCTTTTTGCCTTTAGCATCTATCTCATATGTAATCAATTCTTCATTAAGAAATAGTGCAGTGGCATTTACAGCTGAACCAAGTAATCCTCCAGGATTATTTCTAATGTCTAAAATAATACCATTTACATTATCTTGATTTATAGCCTCATCTAAAGCTGCAATAAGCTCAGTAGGGGTATTTTCTGTATATTGATTAATCCTAATTTTTGCATAATTTGTATCTGTTACTAAATCTTTGTTTACACTAGATTGCTTTATTTTTTCTCTTATTACTGTAATCTCAAAAGGCTCTATATCACCCAACCTTTCTATTTTTAAGGTTACCGAGCTTCCTTCAGGGCCTCTAATTAAGTTAATTGCTTCATTTAGAGACATTCCAATAATACTTACTCCATCAACTTCAAGAATCTTATCTCCTCCTTTTATCCCAACTTTCTCAGCTGGACCACCTGAAATTGGAGAAACTATTACCACTGAAGATTGATCATTAGCCATATCTACATAAGCACCTATTCCTTGATATGATCCCGTTAAGTCAGTACTTGTAATTTGCCATTTTTCTGGAGAGACATATGATGAATGCTTATCATCCAAAGTCTTTATAAGAGACTTAATTGTTTCATCATTCATTTTCACATCATCAATTTTGTTACGATCATAATATTCATCATTAATGAAATTATAGGCTTCCCATAAAGTTTCTAAATTTTCTGGAACTGCTTGTGGCCTAGATATTTTCTCATAAACAATTTCATTAACTGAGTTTTCAGTATCTGAAAAGATAAAACTTATCGAATAGCCTAAAATAAAAAAAACTATTGAAAATATTGCTAATATAAATATATTTTTTTGTTTGGATGAGTATTTGTTCATATTTTTTCTGTATTATATATAAAGTATATTCTATGCATCGATTATTCATAAGTTAGATAACGTTACAAATTGGAGGTAAAAAAAATGCCAAAGTATATTATTGAAAGAAATATACCCGGAGCAGGGGATAGAAAAGATAATTCTGGAGCAGTAAATTCAAACAAAGTCCTAAAAGAGATGAATGATGAAGGTAAAAATATTCATTGGCAACATAGTTACTCTACACAGGACAAAATCTACTGTGTTTATATTGCAGATAGTCCAGATCTTGTACTAGAGCACGCAAAAAGATTAGGAGCACCAGCAGATAAAATAGAAGAGATAAAAGGTATCAGCGATCCAACCACAGGAGAATGATAATTCATAAACTTTAAGAATGAAGCATTAGATTTCAAATAATTCAAGTATAAATTTTACATAACTAATATAGTGCGCAATAATATATTATATTGAATCTAGTGCTCTATTGGTAAATGTAGATCTTTTCTTTTTTTCTCATTAAGTCGCAGGCTATATTAGATAATTGATTTCTAAGATCCCTTAAACCTGTGCCTTCCTTTGCTGAAGTTGTCACTTGGGATATGTAGCTGTTATTTAGATTTAATTTTTTTATTTCGTGATCTATTATGTCTACCTTATTCTTTATAAGAAGTTTTGGTACATCTGATAATCCTAAATCCTCCAATATTGTATCTACTGTTTGTATTTTTTCTTCGTAATCATCATTTGAATAATCTATGACATGAAGTAAGATATCTGCATTAATAGCTTCTTCTAAAGTAGATTTGAATGATTCTACTAAAATAGTAGGTAGCTTGTTTATAAATCCTACTGTATCTGAAATTGTTGAAGAAATATTTTGATCTAGAAATATCTTTCTTGTAGTTGTATCAAGAGTAGAAAAAAGCTGATTTTTTGACAGTATTTTGCTATTTACTAAATTATTAAACAAAAGACTTTTTCCAGAGTTGGTATAACCTACTAATGAAAAGTTTATAGTTCTATTATTTGTTCTTTTATTTCTTTGAGAAATCCTATTTCTTTCTATTTTTTTCATAGAAGACTTTACTCTTTTGATTTTTTCTCTAACTAACCTTCTATCTGTTTCAATCTGAGTTTCTCCTGGCCCTCTAGTTCCGATTCCACCTCCAAGTCTTTCAAGATGACTCCATTGTCCTGCAAGTCTTGGCATTAAATATTCTGATTGTGCAAGCTCGACTTGTAATTTTCCCTCGTGAGTTTGAGCTCTATTTGAAAAAATATCTAAAATTAGTGCTGTTCTATCAATTACCTTTATACCTAGTCTGTTTTCAAGTTCTCTTTGCGTACTTGGATTTAATTCATCATCAAAAATGCAAACATCTATATCCAGCTTTTTTATAAAGTTTTTTATTTCAATAATTTTTCCTGATCCTATATAGGTATTCTGCGGCCTATTCAACATTTGGTAGAAAGCTTTAACAGGTTTAGCTCCAGCAGACTCCGATAAATTGGACAGCTCAACTAAAGATTCTTTAACTTTTTTAGACGAAGATTTACCCTTAATTTGAGCAGCAATTAATAATGCTCGTTCTTTTTTAGTATCTGTTTTATATAATCCCAAATTATTTAAGAGTGAATTTTGACAATCTTTTTAATCCTTCATCTATTTGATCATCAGGTATAGTCAAAGAGAGCCTAATAAAGCCTTCTCCTGCCGTTCCATATCCACTCCCAGGTGTAACAACAACGTTTACTTCTTCAAGTAATTTTTCAGTAAATGAAGCAGAAGTATATCCTTCCGGAACCCTAGTCCAAATATATAATGTTGCTTCAGGAGCTTTTGCGTCTAATCCAATTTCTTGCAAAGTAGCAACAACTTTATCTCTTCTATTTTTATAAATATCATTGTTAGAATCTAACCATTCTTTTGATAAGGATAAAGCTTCAATTCCCATTTCTTGTATTGCTTGAGACAAACCAGAATCAATATTTGATTTTACTCTCATTAATGCATTAATTAAATCAGGATTCCCTGCTGCACTACCTACTCTCCATCCTGTCATATTTGCTGTTTTTGAAAGTGAATGAAACTCTATAGATATATCTTTTGCTCCAGGGACTTCAAGTAAGCTTGGAGCAACATAATCATCAAAAGTAACTTCTGTGTAGCAAGCATCATGCATTAAGGCAATATCAAAATTCTTACAAAATTCAACAGCTTCTTTATAAAATTCCAAGTTAGCTACAGCACCTGTAGGATTATTTGGATAATTTATCCAAAGCATTTTAGCCTTTTTTGCAGTTTCAGTATCAATACTAGAGAAATCGATCAAGAAATTATTTTTTTCTAAAAGATCAATAAAAACAGTTTCTCCACCAGCAAACATTGTTCCTATCTCATAAACTGGATAAGCAGGATTTGGAACGAGAGCTATATCTCCAGGATCTATAAAGCATAATGGAGCATGTGCAATTCCTTCTTTAGCTCCAATAAGATTTATTACTTCAGTTTTATAATCTAGATTTACACCAAATCTTCTAGAATAAAATTCTGCGACTGCCTGTCTAAACTCTGGTAACCCTTCTGATTCCGGATATCTATGATGAACAGGATTCTGTGAAGCTGTTTTCAGTCTTTCTATAACTGAAGAAGGTGTAGGAATATCAGGGTCTCCAATTCCAAAAGAAATAACATCAATTCCTTGTTCTTTTTTCTTTGCTATAGCTCTTGATATACCTACAAATAAGTAAGGAGGTAAATCTTGTACTCTTTTTGCAAATTTCATATGTATACTCCTATAATTTTATCTTGGCCAAACACCAGAATAGACCTCTTCTGAAGGGCCTTCTAACATAGCCATATTATTTTTGTCCCAAGAAATATCTAAATTTCCGCCATCCAATACAACTTCAACATGATCATCAACAAAACCATTATATCTACTTGCACTTGCAGAAGCGGTACTACCTGTACCAGAAGATAAGGTTTCCCCTGCTCCTCTTTCGAATATTCTTGCTCTTATTTTATCTCTTGAAATTATATTTACTATTTCAAAATTAATTCTATTAGGAAAATATTCATGTTTTTCAACTAATGTTCCAACTTCAACTAATGGAAAATCATCCACGTTTTGATCCATTATGCATACAGCATGCGGATTACCTACAGAAAGACATGTTATATCGAGTTTATGTCCTAGAATTTCCATTTGAAATTTAGGCTTATCATCATCATTAATTCCCGGAACAGAGATCGGTATTTTACTAGATATAAAGTTTGGAATTCCCATTTCTACTTTCGATGAAACAACTTTATTTTCAGTAATAGATGGGTATACTGTCTTTACACCATCTCCTGTTTCAATTTTTAATATTCCATCTTTTGGAGAAACGATCCCTTGGTCTACAACAAACTTTGTAAATAATCTTATACCGTTTCCACTTATTTCAGCTTCAGAACCATCAGGATTATAAATTCTCATTCTTGTATCTGCAACATCACTATCGAATACTACTACAATTCCATCTGACCCAACCCCAAAAGCAGGTTTGCTCATATCAATAGATAATTGATTCCAATCATAATTCTTATTTCTACCATCAATGGCAATATAGTCATTCCCAGCACCTTGTAATTTTACAAATGGTAACATCAATTCTCCTTAATTTTCTAACCATTCTTTTATTATAATATCTGCTTCTGAAAATGAGTTTGAAAAATTTATCCATTTAATTCGTTTATCAGATTTCTTAAACCAATTATCTTGATGTCTCATTAGCTTTCTAGTTGATGTATAAATTTTTTCTTCCAATTCCTCTTTTGAAAGATTATTATTAATATATTCTGCAACTTCTCTATATCCAATAGATCTCATTGGAGCAGAATCAATTTTTATTCCTGAATCAAGTAATGATTTAACCTCATTTATCCATCCGTTTTCTAACATTTTTTTTATTCTTAACATAATTAGTTGATCACTCTTACTTCTTTCGATATTTATACCAATTATCAATGGATCAATTATAAAATTTTTAATTTTTCTATCTGTTTCTTCTAAATATCCAGCCTCAATTCTCTCTATAATTCGTATCAGTCTAACAGGATTATGTAGATCCAAATTTTTGTCTAAATCATAAATTTTTGAGTAATTTTGAACAACTTCATCAATGCCTAAGTCATATATATCTTTATTTAGTTTTTCCCTTAATTTTTCATTTGGCTTAACTTCTGGAGGATCCCATCCTTCAATTAAGCCCCACAAATATTGGCCTGTTCCCCCTGTAAGTATTGGAATTATATTTTTTCTAGATAAATCTGAAATAACTTTTCTAGATTTATCTAGGAACCATCTCAAGTTACTGGTCTGATTTGCTTCAAGAACATCAATCATATAATGACAAACCATATTTCTTTCTTTTTGAGTTGGTTTTGCTGTTCCGATATCAAAACCTTTATAAAAAAGCTTTGAATCACAATTCAAAATTGGAAGCTTATAGTTCTCCCCCAATTTTAGAGATAGATCAGATTTACCAGAAGCAGTTGGTCCTAAAATTGCAATAATCTTATGCTTTGACATTATGAATTATTACTGATTTCTGAAAAAACTTTTGGATCTAGGCTGGCACTTCCTATAAGTAACCCTGAAATTGATGAAACAGCCAATAATTCTTTATAGTTTGAAAGATTAACGCTGCCACCATATAGTATTGATATTTCTATGTTTGATATTTCTAGAAGTTTATTTTTTAGCATTTCAGAAACTTCAGAAACTTCTTTGATCGAAGCTGACAAACCTGTTCCAATTGCCCAAATTGGCTCATATGCAATTATTAATTTTTCATATTTAGAATTATCGTCAAGTGATTGAGTAATTTGTGAATAAAGATGATTTTCTACATTTTTTATACCACTTTTACGTATTTCTAAGTTTTCACCAACACACAAAATTGGAGTAATACTATTTTCCCAACACCTAAGTAGTTTTTCGCCTATCATAAAATTATTTTCTGAAAAAGTTTCTCTTCTTTCAGAATGACCTACGAGAGTATAATCACAACTATTTTTTATTTGAGCAGCTGATGTGGAACCTGTTGCTGCACCTTCAACTCTATGATCTACATCCTGAGCACCTATTGATATTGGAAGATCTCTCTTATAAATTTTTTCTATGAAAATATTTGAAGGACAGATTATAATTTCATTATTATTATTATTTTTTAAATTAAGATTTTCAAGATAATTTTCAAATTGATCAAAATTTTTATTCATCTTGAGATTTGCTACTATATATTTCTTCATTCTTTTAGCACCTCAATACCTTGTAAGAATTTTCCTTCTAAAAGACTCAGAAAAGCCCCTCCTCCAGTAGAAATATGTGTAAAAAATTCTGTTGCAGAAAAAAAATTTATGGCTGCAACAGTTGAACCGCCACCAGCTACTTTATATGTAGCATTAGACTCAACAATAGAATCAATTATTTTTTTTGTGCCGTTCTGAAAATTAGATTTTTCATAAACCCCGGGGGGACCGTTCCAGATAATCTTATCTGAGCTCAAAATCATATTTGTTATAGAAGCCATGCTATTTGGACCAATATCAAATATATTATCTGATTCTTTAATTTGTGAAGCATTAAGCAATACTGGTTCTCCATCAATAGATTCTGAACAGATCAATTGATCTGGGACAAAGATCTTTTCATTTTCAATTAGAATTTTCTTGGCTAAATTTATTTCATCGTTATTTATTTTTTTTGAGTTTGGGATTTTTTCAGATGCCATTAAAAAAGGCCTTATCATTCCACCTGTAATAATAATTTTGTTAAAAGTTTTTGATAGGTTTTCTATAATAGGAATCTTATCTTGAATCTTAGCTCCACCCAATATAGCCGTAGAATTTTGTGCCTTTTCCTGAATGCACTGAGAAATTTTTTCAATTTCTTTTTCTAGAAGAATTCCTCCAAATGAAGGTAATAAATTTGCTACTCCTGTAATTGATGAATGGTTTCTGTGTATAGTTCCAAATCCATCATTTATAAAAACATCAGCTAGGCTAGATAAAAATTTTATGAACTCAGAATCACTAGATTCCTCTCCTTTATTAAACCTAATATTATCTAATAAAAATAAAGTCCCAAAATCAAGTGAATTGATAATTTTCAGGGCATCTTCTTGATCACTAAATGGTACTAATACAATTTTTCTTTTTAAAATTTTTTCGAAATCGCTTAATAGGTTTTCAAATGATAATTCACTTGAATATTTTCCTTTTGGCCTACCCATATGAGAAACTATGATTACTTTAGTATTTTGTTCTAAAAGATAATCTATTGAAGGTTTGCTTTCTCTAATTCTGGTATCATCTAAGATTTGTCCATTTTCTGATATAGGTATATTTAGATCAAGTCGAAGCAGACATTTTTTTTCATTAAAATCTTGATTAGAAATTCCTTTTACAGTTATCATAATTATATGCTTTGAATAGCCTTAAAAACCTCTTCTTTTTTTGAATCTTCTAAACCTAAATCATTAAGAGTTTCTTCAGAAATTCTTTGGTGAGTTTTAGCTAATTCTTTAGTTTTAATCAATGAACCTGTCTCTAGGCATAAATCTTTTATTTTTTGAATATTTTTTGGATCTATAACTCTTTGAATGTATATTTCTCCAATTTCTCTTTTGAGTGTTGGGTCACCATCTTCTAATGCAAAAATAACTGTCAAAGGTTTATTCTTAGAAATAAAAGAACCTATCTCTGGGCTATCTTCATTATTGGTTGATTGAAAGAAATCAACCTCTCTCCTGATTTTTTCAAAAATAGCTAAACTGTTCCCTAAATTTCTTAAGTTTTCTTGGTCTTTTTTTTCAAGAAAGTATGATGGTAATAAAAAACAGTTTGAAATCAATGCTCCAAATTTATTACTAATTGCATCAGTGAAATCATTAATTGTTGAAATGGGACTCTCCTGTAATTTAAGCTCATGATTTTCAGCTTCACAGATTTCTATGATGCTTTCATCAAGTTTAGAAATTATCTTGATTACACTTGAATAATCGTCTGTAAAATTTGAAAGTTCTAAAAGTACACTACGGGAAATTGCTTGAAAACCATCTCCAACATTAATTGCCTGAGCTGGACCATATTTCCACCAAAGAGATTCAGTTTTATTTCTTTCTGTATTCCCATTTCTAACATCCTCATGTACTTCAAATGAAGCATTTAGCAACTCTAGAGATGAGCCTATTTTGAGAATTATTTTTTGATCAATTTGTTTTTTTTCAGAGAAAATTCTAGTTAAGTCTGCATAAGGAAATTTTTTGGTAATTTGATTCCCAATACCAAAATGAAACTTCATTAAGTTATATATTCCTAGATTGTTACGTGAAAGTATTTCCTCTATATTTTTTTTGTGGTCATACATCAAGAAATTTCTTTATTAATATCATCTATAGTTATGGGTCCTTCTCTTAAAATATCTATTACATTATTATTGTCAATCTTTATAACAGTTGAAGATAAAGTTTCTTTGCCACATGGAATATCAACATAATTCGATATATTTGAACCAAAAGTTGACTTTATTTCATTAATATCTTTAGATGGAGGAAAATTACTTATATTAGCAGATGTTCCTGTAATTGGCTGACCTAGATCTTTGATTAAATCTACTGCGAAAGAATGATCTGGAACTCTTACACCTAAAAAACTAGAATCATTATTAATTTCTTTGGGAATACCACCTTGTAAAGGAAGAACAATAGTTAGTGGCCCTGGCCAAAATTTATTTGCTAATTTTTGAAGAATTTCTGATGAAGTATCGCAATAATTACTGATATCATTCAAGCTTGATATCAATATTGGCACAGGTTTATTTAAGTCTCTTTTTTTTATTTCAAATAATCTCTTAACAGCCAAACTACTATTAGCTCTTACTGATAGTGCATAGAATGTATCAGTAGGTAATATACATGGTTCATCGTTATTTAGCGCATGAATTGTTTTTTCTAATAATATTTTTATATTTTGTTTACTCTTCAATTTTTAAAAATTTACCTTTATCCTTAATTTTATATATAAATTTATTCAGGGAACAGCTTGAAGCAAGATACAATTATCATTTTTGATTATGGATCACAATATACGAGATTAATTTCTCGTAGATTAAGAGAAAAAAATGTGTTTTGTGATTTAGTAAGTCCTAATATAGATCCTAATTTTTTCAATGATAGAAATATAAAAGGATTCATTCTTTCAGGAGGACCAAATAGTGTCTACGATGAAAATGCTCCCAAATTACCATCATGGATTCTTGAAAAAAATCTTCCAATTTTAGGTATATGCTATGGGATGCAATTAATTGCTAACATGTTTGAGGGATCTGTTGAAAAAGCGAAGGATAGAGAGTATGGTAATGCAATTCTCAAGATAAAAAAAGAATCCAAACTTTTTTCTAATATTCCATCAACGAACAAAGTTTGGATGAGCCATTCTGACAAAATAATTAAAATTCCAAAAAATTTTGAATCTATTGCTGAAACAAATAATACCTTCTGTGCTGCTTTTGAAAAAGAAAATTTTT